>JBAUOI010000307.1:0-2377 GCA_049579665.1 Methyloceanibacter sp. | reverse complement strand
ATATCTCTCGATATCTCTCGCTACGAACATGATGGCCCAAGCCATCCGGGCGATCTTCTGGCGTGCGGTAGATCACGAAGGCGAGGTGCTTGAAAAGCTGACCAGGATTTCCCCCTCCGCTCCGGCCGGGAAGCCGTCGACGCCATACGCGAGCCTCTTCTCGTGCTCGACCCGGACTTACCGGCAATGGTCCCAATGGTGTGTGAGCGTCTCTACCACGCGCGCGGACCTGCCCCTTTTTTTCCCAATCCTCGATCCCAACCAGGCACGGCGGCAGCTTCTGGACAGCACGTAATGCAGAGCCGGTCGATCCGGCGATCGACAACCCACCTCAATGGTGTTGAGCCTCGGATGAAAATACGGCGCAGCGGCCCTGTTTGATTTCTTTGATTAAATTCAAAAGCGCTGGGACGGCTTGCCGGTCGTGGGGGGCGCCGAGGTAGAACCGTGACATTTTTCGCAGTGCACTACCCGCCATCCCCACTTGAAGGATGCTCGCCCTCGATTTTTAATGGTCGCTCTTACCTGAGCACGTTTGATCGTAGGTCATGCTCGTTCAGGGAGAACACCCATGGGCACACTCGGTTTTGTATGTCCTACCACGGGACGCGAGGTCGACACGGGTATTGAGGTTGATAGCCTCAGCTTCACTAGCCTTCACAGCGAGCAACTAGGCTGCCCTGAGTGCTTGGAGACACACCAGCTATCTCTGATAAAGGTTTGGGTAGCCGAGACGGAACCGCCCGAAGCGGCCGAGTGACCTCGCCCTTATCCGTCCTCCTGATCAGCGCTTTCAGAGGGCTCGACCCAGCATCGGCTGTCGCACGACTGGCACCAACTATCGGGGCCGCTAATCTGTGCCGAGCAGTCCTTCCCGGACCATTCGCCTTCGTGCAAAGAAGCCGAACCGCCGATTGTATGGCCCAAACTCCTCCGACGAGGGATTCGGGGCATAACCTAAGGCGTAGGGTCGGTTGCCGACCCTTTGCTTGACACCACCGGACACAGTTCGGGTCGGATTGCGAACTTTAGCCTTGGGCCTAGTTGCTGTATGCACCGAGGCCGCATTTGGCTGCTTGAGCACCGGGGAAACCGACTGCGCTCCAACAGGGGCCAAGAGTCCTTCGTAAATCCATCCCGTATGGGAAGTTGCAGGATCAACAAATCGAACCCAACCGCCCTCACGCTCTGCCACCTCCAGTTCGGCACCTGCAGGCGCCGTTCCAATCAGCGTACTCTTTGATGACGGCCCGTTGCGTATGTTCGCCACTGACCGAACCACGAAGCGCTCAGCCGGAGCAGCGGCGGCGGTTTCAGTTGCTGCCTCCGCTTTTTGTGCTGGTTCCGAAGCGGTGCCGGGACTCGACAAGGCTGGATCCAGCAATGACTGCGGTGCAATCGGCTCAGTTCGAGCTTCGACAAGCCGTTCCGATTTCGGAGACTCAGTTATGGGAGGAACGGGAATTGGGGTGGCGATAGCCGGCGAAGATGATGCTGGGGTCTGCCCCTTGTGCCCCGCAATATTCACCGCGTCCGCGGAGAGCCAGACGCTGACCGCATACAGCACAGCACCAATCAGCCACAACCAAGCAAGTGACTGTTTCAATTGGGGGCTCCAAACCGGAGTGCCAACCCCGTCTTCAAACCAAAATACGTTGCTTAGCGCCGACTATCAACAGCGATAGGCTTTGAGGATGTCCTCCGAATCTGCTGTTGGCAGTAGCAAGCGTGCTGCAGCGCGCATCTCACTGGTAACCATCCTAAAGCAAATGCTTGGAACGCGCTTTTAATCGTGTAGGTAATGGTTAAAGGCCCGCGCGATTGCACGCATTGCCGTGAGCGTAGTTATCCGAGCGCTGAACGCAATGATCCGGCCAGTGCTATTCAATTCGGCTGCGGCAAAGAGTTTGTGGATTGCCGAATGTCCGCGCGTGCGCCCAAGGCGCCATCCCTATAGGGATGCCAGTGAACCACTGGGGGCAATCGATAATGGACTTACTGGAGGGCTTCGTCGGACTGGTGGCGTTTATCGCTTTCCTTGCCTGCCTTGGTAAGGTTGGCGACACGCTGAGTGCGCTAGAAAAACGCGAGCGCGGTCACTGACGGACGCGCGGTAACCGCCGGTCATTGCCAAGGCTAGGCCGATGACTTCGGGCGCTGGCTTAAGTGAGCGCCCCATTTTTCTCTCAACTGACCAGTCGCTGTACCAGGTTGACAATTAGGAGCAGAACTATCGCGCCTAGTGCGGAGGTGACAATCGCGCCGACTATGCCCCCGCCCAGAGTCAACCCGAGTCCTAGTCTCGGGAACAGCAGAGCGGCGATAAAGGCACCGGCAATGCCGAGCAACATGTTGATGAGCAGCCCGAAACCTGTTC
>JBAUOI010000306.1:0-2273 GCA_049579665.1 Methyloceanibacter sp. | reverse complement strand
CCCCCACAGGCACCGCTGAACCAATTGCTTTTGCCAAGTTCAACGTCTTTGCGGTGTTCAGACAAATTGTTGCCGTCAATATCAGTTGCGTCGGCCTCGGCGAGCGCGAGACAGAACAAGGTCAACGCAACCACCATAACTGAGCGCGTCGTTCCCTTCATCTCAACCTCCTCAGGGTCTGGGTCCGCCGCGCACTCGACGTATGGCCGTCAGCGGCAAACTCCTCGATGGTGGGCGTGCAGTGGGTCCATGATAAATACCCACACGGGATTAAGTTCTCAGGCGGTGCAAGAGCAATACGAACCGTCTTTCGGCAAGATGCGAGCCGCACTGGAAGCGCTGGGGTGCAGTTCATCAACAAGAAGCGGCATGAAGCTGAAGGACTAAGTCTAGCCCCCAGGATCGTACAGCCACGAAAGCTTCGTGGGTATCCCGCCCTAGGTGCCTTCCTGCCGCTACGGACGCGCTGCGCAAGCCTCCTGCTGTTTTGGGGTAGGAAATAGGGTAGGCTCTAAAAATCACCATAAACACATCGGAAATCAAGGCGATATGGCGGAGGGGAAGGGATTCGAACCCTTGAGACGGTTACCCGCCTACACACTTTCCAGGCGTGCGCCTTCGACCACTCGGCCACCCCTCCTTTGCAAAGTGCCGCACTATAGCCAAGCAACCCGCCCGTTCAAGCAAGCAGGCGAGGCGATGACGCGGCTTTCACGCGATTCTGAAGCAACCGCGATTTGAACATTCGCCGGCAATGGCTTATGTAGGGGATACAGCATCAATCCGCGATGGAGCTCCATGCTCATCCTGTTGCGCATTTTTGGCGTCTGGCTCTTGTTGCTCGCCATGGTCGCCGCCGTCGTCGACGCCACCAAAAGTCTAGCGGGAGGCGGCGCCTGGGTGGTGACACCGATGGGCGAGCAATGGCAGGCGCTCAACGCCGACAGTTTGGCGGCGACGAAGACTTGGGTTGAAACCAGCATCGGCCCGTTCATGTGGGACCCGGTGATGACCACCATCCTGCATGCGCCGACCTGGGTGGTGTTCGGCATTCTCGGCGTCCTGCTCTATTGGCTGGGACAAAAGCGCAAACCCGTCGAAGTGTTCATCAATTAGCGGGAGTTTAGGGGACGTTCGGTTCGGGGGAGCCATTCCTAACGGAGACCTCCATGTTCACGCTGAAGCGCAAACCCATGTCGATGCCCTCCGCCGAGCAGGCGCTGCCCGGCAGGCCGCAGGCCATTCCCACGGCGAAGACCCATTTCGTCAACGGCGCCCCCCTCAAGGGCCCTTACCCGCAAGGCGCCGAGATGGCGCTGTTCGGGCTCGGCTGCTTCTGGGGCGCCGAGCGGAAGTTCTGGGAGGGACCTGGCGTCATAGTCACCGCCGTCGGCTATGCCGGCGGCCTCACCCCCAATCCGACCTATGAGGAGGTCTGCTCGGGACGCACCGGCCACAACGAGGCGGTGTTCGTCGTCTATGACCCGAAACAGGTGAGCTACGCGGCGTTATTGGAACTCTTCTTCGAGAGTCACAACCCGACGCAAGGCATGCAGCAGGGCAACGATGTCGGCACGCAATATCGCTCCGGCATCTATTATTATTCCGAGGCGCAGCGGAAGGCCGCCGAGGCCGCGAAGGCGGCCTATGCCAAAGCGCTCGCAGCGCAAGGTCTAGGGGCCATCACCACCGAGATCCTGCCGGCGCCGGAATTCTATTTCGCCGAGGACTATCACCAGCAATATCTCGCCAAGAACCCGCACGGCTATTGCGGCCTCGGCGGCACTGGCGTCACCTGCCAGATCGGCACCGGCGTCGACGCTTGACGCCTAGCAGCGGATGAAGCCGACGATGTCCTTGGTCTTGGCGAGGATCGGGTCGGCGATGCCGTGAGCGCGGGTCGCGCCCTCGGCCAAGATGCGGTCGATCTCGACCGGATCGGCCATCAGGCGGCGCATCTCCTCGCCGATCGGCGTGAGCCTGGTCGCGGCAAGCTCGGCCAAAGCCTCCTTGAACTTGGAGAAGGTCGCGTTGCCGAATTCGGCGAGCACCCGATCCTTGCTGGTCTCGGCGAGGCCCGCATAGATGCCGACGAGATTGTCGGCCTCGGGCCGGCTCTCCAATCCCTTCACCTCAGACGGCAGCGGCTCGGGGTCGGTCTTGGCCTTTCTGATCTTTTTGGCGATGGCGTCGGCATCGTCGGTGAGGTTGATGCGCGTCATGTCGGATTCATCCGATTTCGACATCTTCCTAGTGCCGTCACGCAAATTCAT
>JBAUOI010000305.1:0-1848 GCA_049579665.1 Methyloceanibacter sp. | reverse complement strand
GTTCGGCGCCATCTTCATCGCCTTCCCGGTGATTGCGTCGCAGATCTACATGTTCGTCGCGCCCGGGCTTTATCGCAGCGAACGCCAGGCTTTCCTTCCCTACCTCATCGCCACGCCGATCCTGTTCCTGCTCGGCGCGGCGCTCGTTTATTTCGTGGCCATGCCGCTCGCCATGAAATTCTTCCTGTCGATGCAGCAGACCGGCGACACACAAGTGCAGATCCACCTGACCGCTAAGGTGAGCGAATATCTCTCGCTGATCATGGCGCTGATCCTCGGCTTCGGCATTTGCTTCCAGCTGCCGGTGTTGCTCACGCTGCTCGGACGCGCCGGGCTCGTCACCGCCGACGGGCTGAAGCGCTATCGCCGCCACGCCATCCTCGGCGTATTCGTCGTCGCCGCGGTGCTGACCCCGCCCGACCCGATCAGCCAGATCTCGCTCGCGATCCCGACCATCCTGCTCTACGAGCTCTCGATCTACGCGGTGAAGCTGGTCGAGAAGAGGCGCGCCGCCGCGCAAGCCGCGCCCAAGCCCGCCGGCAAGCCGGCTTGAGTTGAGCCATGCTGCATCTGCTGGACACCAAGAGCCTCGTGCTCATCACGCTGGCTTGGGCCGTACTGGCTTATCTCGTCGTGCCGCGCCTGTGGCTGCGCCACTTCCGCCATCATCCGTTCTTCATACAAGCCGCCCGCATCACCCAGACAGGGGACGGTCACCCGGGCGATCCGATCAATATCGGCCTGGTCGGCAGCGAGGTCGATGTCGTGCGCGCCATGCGAGCAGCCGGCTGGTATCCCGCCGACCCGATCACGCTCGCGAGCAGCGCGCGCATCGCCGCCGACACCGTGCTTCGCCGCCCCGACGACGATGCGCCGGTCAGCAATCTGTTCCTGTTTGGCCGCAAGCAGGACCTCGCCTTCGAGCAGCCCATGCCCGGGGGCCCGGGCAAGCGGCATCATATCCGCTTCTGGCAGTGGGACCAGCTCTATGAAGGCCGGCACGGCTGGTTCGGCGCGGCGACATTCGACTCCAAGGTCGGCCTCAGCCACACGACGGGACAGGTGACCCATCACATCGCCCCCGATGTCGACTCCGAGCGCGACCGCCTCGTCAACGAGTTGCAGCAGGCCGGCGTGGCGGGGTCGGTCGAGTGGCGAAACGGCTTCCACACCGCGTGCGAGGGGCGGAACGGCGGCGGCGATCCCTGGCACACCGACGGTCGCTTGGCGATCGTGACGCTGCGTGTGTCCTGATGCCTGTCACATGCGGCGATGTGGCGTGCTCCGTCACCCCGGCGAAAAGCCGGGGTCCAGGGCCGCCCACTCCGTGCCTGCCGCCACTGGATGCCGGCTTGCGCCGGGATGACGTGAGAGGGGGTGTCTATCCCCAAATAACTCCCGCCTTCCAAACCTCGCGTACAATCGCATCACCTCGTCCAACTGAGGGCGTTTCTCGAGGCGTCGTGAGGCGGGACGGGGTGCGGCGCCCGCGGGCCTTGCGCAACAAGGCGCCCGGGCGGCAGCGGAACTCCCCCCGGACCCAATAGGAGGTCCTGCCAGGAGTTGGCTGACGCCCTGAGGCGGAGATCGATCCAACCTCAACGGAGAAAGCGGGGCCCGTTGCCGCAAACGCCGCAAATCAGCATGCGCTACCGCTTTGCTGCATGAGCGCATGTGGCGCGCCGGAAGGCGCCCGCGCGGTCCCCACCAGGATCGCGAGCTACCAGATTTGCGTCTTTCGGCGCGCCACCCCCTCAAACCCCGGACGCGTTAGCGTCGCGGCAAGGTGCCCGCTCGTCCGGACGCGGTCGAGGGGGTCGATGACAAGAGAGGAAGAGGGCCTTATAC
>JBAUOI010000304.1:0-1968 GCA_049579665.1 Methyloceanibacter sp. | reverse complement strand
AGATTGATGCGGCGCATGCGTCTGATGCGCGACCGGCGCGGCGTATCGGCCGTCGAGTTTGCGCTGATTGCGCCGGTCATGATCGGGCTCTATCTCGGCATCGCCGAGACCGGTAATGCGATCACCGTCTATCGCCGCATGTCCGCAGTGGCCTCAACCGCGGCCTACCTCGCCGCACAGACCAAGTCGGTCACGACTGCGGATCTCGACGACATCGTCGAAGCGGCGAGCGCCATCATGACACCCTACGATTCAGACAAACCGCTCAAGATCGTTTTGTCGAGTGTCGTTGCTGATCAAAGCAACAAGGGCAAGGTGGCCTGGAGTTACGCGAAAAATGGATCGCCGCGCGCGGTCGACTCCGGCTATGCCGTGCCGGATGGACTGACCGAACCCGCCAGCAGCGTGATCGTGGCGGAGATCACCTATGCCTTCACTCCGTTGGTCGATCTCAAGACGTTCTTCAGCCCCGGTGCCTTCAACATGACGCGGACTTTCTATGCCCGCCCGCGGCGGAGCATGGCGGTGGTCAAGGCCAACTAAGCCTGGACAAACGCCCCAGCGCTAATTCTTCGAAATTTTTCGAGCTACTCGACCAGCGCCGGCCGGGAGGCTTCTGCCTCGATGCGCCGCGCGAAGAGATCGTATTCGCTTGCTTCCTCGATCGTGACGCGCAGCCGATCGCCGGGCTTGAGCGTGGTCTCCCCCTCAAGGAATACATTGCCGTCGATCTCCGGCGCATCCCAATGCGAACGGGCGATGGCGCCTTCGGCATCGACCTCATCGACCAGGACCTCGATGCTCTTGCCGATCCGCGTGGCGAGCAGCTCGGCGCTGATCGCCTGCTGATGGCGCATCAGCCGGTCGTAGCGCTCGGCCTTGATCTCTTCGGGGACATGGCCGGACAGCGCGTTGGCGGCGGCGCCTTCGACATTCTCATATTTGAAGCAGCCGACGCGCGAGAGCTTGGCTTCGGCAAGCCAATCGAGAAGCAGCGTGAAGTCCTGCTCGGTCTCGCCGGGAAATCCGACAATGAAGGTCGAGCGGATGGCAAGTTCCGGACACGTCTTCCGCCACGCGGCGATGCGTTCGAGCGTCTTTTCCTGATGCGCGGGCCGACGCATCGCCCTCAGCACTTTCGGGCTCGCATGCTGGAAGGGAATGTCGAGATAAGGCAGGACGCGCCCCTCGGCCATTAACGGTATGACCTGATCGACATGCGGATAGGGATAGACATATTGGAGGCGTACCCAGGCGCCGAGCGAGCCGAGAGCCTTGGCAAGGCTCAAGAAGCGCGCCTCGTGATCTTCTCCGCGCCACGCACTCGCGGCGTAGCCAAGATCGAGGCCATAGGCGCTCGTATCCTGCGAGATGACAAGTAGCTCCTGCACGCCGGCGGCGACCAGCCTTTCCGCCTCGCGCAGCACGTCGGCAAGGCTGCGGCTCTTGAGCCGTCCACGCAAGCCCGGGATGATGCAGAAGCTGCATGAATTGTTGCAGCCCTCGGAGATCTTCAAATAGGCGTAGTGGCGCGGCGTGAGTCTCACCCCTTGTGGCGGGACTAGATCGAAAAAGGGATCGTGCGGCTGCGGGACAGCCTTGTGTACCTCCTCGACCACAGCCTCATACTGATGCGGCCCGGTGACGGCGAGCACTTGCGGATGTGCCGCGCGGATGCGGTCTGCCTCGACGCCGAGGCAGCCAGTGACAATGACGCGGCCGTTCTCCGCCAAGGCTTCGCCGATCGCTGCGAGCGATTCCTCCTTGGCGCTGTTCAGAAAGCCGCAGGTATTCACAACAACCGCATCCGCCCCCTCATAGCTCGCCGAGAGCTCGTAGCCCTCTGATCTGAGTTTGGTAATGATGCGCTCAGAATCCACGAGCGCCTTGGGGCAACCGAGGCTGACAAAACCTATTCTCCGCGCGGCTGGTTTTGGTGATGCGGCATTCATTAAGGCCGTTATATGG
>JBAUOI010000303.1:0-1549 GCA_049579665.1 Methyloceanibacter sp. | reverse complement strand
GGCCACAGTCTCAGAGACGTGCCAGCGATCCTCTATCTCGCCCGCACTGACAAGCTGGCATCAATGGCACTCGCGAAACTGGAAAGGGCTAGAAAGTGAACAGGCGTTACAAACCGACTGCAAACCGCAGCCTTCGATTTCAGCTAAGTATTGGAGGCCACGCCCGGAATCGAACCGGGGTGCACGGATTTGCAGTCCGCTGCGTAACCACTCCGCCACGTGGCCAATTTGTGGAGAGAAGCCCCTTTACTAAGTGAATGTCCCCCTATTGTGTCAATACGCGATGAAGCGACTTGCGCTCGGCACGCTATCGGCGCTCGCGGCGGGATGATAAAGACGCCGGGGCCTTAGCCGAGCCCGGTTTGCTTGGTGTCAGGGGAGGGACGATGACCGGCTTCGAGCGCCAACGGCTGACCATGGTTGAGTCGCAGCTCCGCCCCAACGAGGTCACCGACACGCGCCTGCTCGCCGCCATGCGCGCGCTGCCGCGCGAGCGCTTCGTGCCGCATAAGCGATCCGCCCTGGCCTATATGGATGAGACGATCGAGGTGTTTCCCGCGATCGACGGCGCGCCGGCGCGCTTCCTGCTGGCGCCGATGGTGTTGGCGCGGCTGGCCCAGCTTGCCGCGATCGAGCCGCAAGACCGCGTGCTCGATATCGGCTGCGTCACGGGATATTCCACGGCGGTGCTTGCAAGCCTTGGCCGCAGCGTGATCGGGCTCGAGCCTGAGCCCGAGCTTGCCAGCGCCGCTCGCGATCGTTTGCGCGAACTCGGCATTGCCAATGCGGACATCGTCGAGGGGGCGCTCGCCGCTGGTTGGCGCCAGGCCGCGCCTTACGACGTGATTGTCTTGAACGGCAGCGTGCCTGAAGTGCCGGAGAGCCTCTTCGCGCAGCTGAAAGACGGTGGCAGGCTCGCGGCCATCCTGTCGGCGGGGGCGAATCAAGCACGCCAGGGCAAGGCATGGCTCTTCGTCAAAGTGGGAAGCGAGCTCAGCGGACTGCCACATTTCGATGCCGGGGCAAGGCCGCTTCCGGGCTTCGCCCCCGAGCCCTGCTTCAGTTTCTAGGGATTCCGCCATCCGCGGCCTTTTGGCACTGTTGCCCTGATCCCACACCGGCCTGGGCATTTTCCCTGATCCACCGCAAAGCACTGTTCGTAGGTATCGCAGCGCGACTAAGCTGCCCTATGGTTTGAATGAATAAGGGGCCGGGGGGCTTCACCATACAGGGGAGAAGTCCAGTGCGAGGCGTCGTGAGCCGGCACGACCGTTGGTCGTGCTCAACGTCATGGCGGCTGAGTGGCGGGGCTGTTGTAGTAATTGCGTTCCTCGTCGCCACAGTCTTTGGCCGTCCGGCTAGCGCCGAGACGATCGAACAGGCTTTGGCCGACGCCTACTTGATCAATCCCGTGCTGAACGCTGAACGGGCGAGGCTGCGTGCGACCGACGAGCAAGTCGCGCTCGCCAAGTCGGGCTTGCGTCCTTTCGTCTCGGCGAGCGGCGACGTTGCCTATCAGCATACTGATAACGATGTCTCGCTCCCGAAA
>JBAUOI010000302.1:0-2209 GCA_049579665.1 Methyloceanibacter sp. | reverse complement strand
TGTTACGGTATGTGCAATTCGCTGTTCGCTCAGCGAAATTCCCTGTTCCGAACGTTAGGGAATCCGGAGGGAACGATTTGAATTTGTTCGCTAATGCGAGGGCAGCTTCGCCATAGCCAGCCTCGAGCGCCAAAATTTCCCTGTATTTTCCCCCACAACAGGGAAATGCGAAACAGAGACAAGTTCGCCGATGACTGCCTCCACCGCCAGCTAGGCTCTTGTTTTTACGGAGAAATTCCGTCATTCGAAATTGTCGCGACAGTTCCGCGGGTTAGCCCGGCCAAAGTCGATGTAAATGGTCGCAGAGAGCGAAGGCACCGCCCTGTGGGTCGCAAATTCTCCGTTGGGCATTTCGGCGGTCCGGTTAGGTCCGGCCGAGATCACAACGCATTATCGAGAATTGGCCGCGTGTACGGATGCGTAGATCGTTCGTTGACGTCTGCTTAGTGCCAACAGGCGGAAATAGGGCGTAGCTTTCCAACTAGGTAACTTCTGTAGGCAGATCTTACTCTGAGTAAGAAGCGCTTTCCGGCGGGGCGCGAGTATATAGGATAGCCAACAACAGCGTGCCAGGCTCGGCTGTTGCGTCGGTGCGGCGAACTGCGACCTCGCCGGCCACTTCGCTTGTGTATTCCGCAACGACCTCACCGAACGTATTCCGCTGGATGGCAACCTTCTGCTCGGTCTCGACCTTGTCGTTCAGCTTGACCAGAAGCTCGACGAACCCGCCGTGGGTCGCAAGAACAATATGCCCGCTGTTCGCGACGAAAACGTCCGTGTCGCGGCCGGTGCGACCCATTGGGCCGGTAATGATCCCATGATGCTTAAGTACGTTCATGGTGCCTTCCACGAACAATGGGATCATGCTGAGATCCAGAATACGCGGGGCGCCGATCTCGGGCGTGAACGCCGGGATGCCTGCATCAATGAACGCGTTCGCCAACAGACCAGGGTAGCCAGGGTTGTCGAAGATTTGATCGATGGGAAATAACTCGGCCATCTCTCGTACCTCCGACAGGTCCATTCGAGCGAGATGAAACGCTGACATATCCATGCCGGTAGCCGAAGTATGGAAATCGATCGCATAGTCGGCATTTGACTTGAGGAGCCTGTTGAACAGAAGCTCGGCGTGTCGAGAGGGCGCACTTGCGCCGTCCTCATTGCCGGGCCACTCGCGATTAATGTCAATGAGGTCGATACCTCTCCCCGAATTGGGCCAGCGGCGCGACATGCCTTCTATGGCCGGACGTGATACGTCGAGGACCGCCAATACGATGCCTGACATCTCTGTCGGGTCGAGCTGGTCCATGACGGTCTGTATGGTGTGCACTGGGCTGATTTCATCGCCATGCACACCGCTCACGAGGGCGATGCGCTTGCCCGGCTTCGCCCCCTTGGCGACCATCACGGATACGTACCAGTGCTGGCCTGTAGGCATCTGCACGCCCTGAAAATAGAAGGCGTGTTTCCTACCAGGGTCTAGATCATTGACGTCGAGTGCGCTGATGACCTTTTTGCCGCCGATCAGGTCCCCACTGTAAGCCGTTCCCGTTGGCTGTGGCGAAGCCGTTTTATCCTGCGCGTCAGCAGCCCCTGCGGTTGCCGCGAAGGCTACCGAGGCGCCAACCGTAGCAAGGGATGCGATCACGAAATCACGGCGATCGAGTCTACCCGTGGCGTTGTCCTTCATGGCGGTGGGTCCTTTATCATGCAGAGCGCCGCAATGACGAACATTTACGAGCGCTCAAATCCTTCTGGAAGCCAAAGCCCCTTTGGCCCAACACTAACAACGGCGCTTGGATCCCGGCAATTTGCTGTGGGTCATTAGCGGACCTTTGCCACAAGCGTGCTCGCAACCTCGTTCAAGCGGACGCGCCAACTAAACGCGCCGTGGCCGGACCGTGGAGACGAGGTGAATAGTCTGTTTCAGCACGTCAGGCGCGAATTTTTCTCCGATGAGCTGCCAGACACGCTCGTGTAACCTCAGGCACGCGCTGGTCGCTACCATCCGTGCCAATAGCAAGCAGGTGTTCGACACCCTTGCGTCCCACCGGGGCTACGGTGCCGAACTCGGCCAGGTGAGCACGGATGGCATTGATCACCGAGGTCTGCTGGCGGATGAAGAGCTGGCGCGTGCGATGCAGCATCAGGCAGCTCTGCTGCTCGGGCGTCTTGGTCTCGACAAACCGCATATTGGTCCTGGTCACCG
>JBAUOI010000301.1:0-4154 GCA_049579665.1 Methyloceanibacter sp. | reverse complement strand
AGGATCGACGAAAAAGCGGGAGAAATCCGAATCGGGCTTGAGCAGCATTCGCGTGTCGTTCGGCTTCAGTCCCGCCTCATAGGCCTGCATCGAGCGGTAGAAGGCGAAGAAGTCCGGATCCTGACCGAAGGCCTCGGCGAAGATGCGGTTCTTCTCGGCATCGCCGTTACCGCGGATGCGCTCGGATTCGCCGGTCGCGTCAGCCTTGATCACGGTGACCTCGCGGTCGGCCGTGGCACGGATGCGGCGTGCGGCGCCCTCGCCTTCGGCGCGGAATTCCGCGGCCTCGCGTTGCCGCTCGGTCTGCATGCGGCGATAGATGGCCTGCATGTTGGCCTCGGGCAGGTCGACGCGCTTGATGCGCACGTCGACGATCTCGACGCCGAACGGCTTGGCCTCCTGGTTGACCTGGCTGGCGATGGTCTTCATCAGCGCCTCGCGCTTGTCGCGCACGACGGCGGTAAAGCTCGAACCGCCAAGCACGCGCCGCAGTGAGGCTTCAAGCACCGCGCCGATACGTGAGCTGGCGATGCGCTCGTCGCGCAGGCTCTGGAAGAACAGCAACGGATCAACGATCTTGTAGCGGGCGAAGGCATCGACCACGAGCCGCTTCTTGTCGGAGGCGATTACCTCTTGGCTGGCGGTGTCGACGTCGAGAATGCGCTTGTCGAAGAACTCGACGTTCTGGATGAAGGGGATCTTGAATTTCAGACCAGGCTCGGTGATGACGCGCTTCGGGTTACCGAATTCCAGCACCAGCGCCTGCTGCGTCTGGCTGACGGTGAACAGCGTCAGATAGGCGATAAAGGCGGCGATGCCGAGAACGATCAGGCTGAGCGTGAGGGCCGTGCGGTTCATGGCTGGCCCTCCGGCGTCGTCGGAGGTTTCTTGCTGAATTCCGACAGGGGCAGGAACGGCACCACGCCGGGTCCGGTCTTGTCGACGATCACCTTTTCGGTGTCGCCAAGCACCTTCTCCATGGTCTCGATGAAGATGCGCTGGCGAGTGACGTCGGGCGCCTTCTTGTACTGCTCGTAAACGCTGATGAACCGGTCGGCCTCGCCCTTGGCCAGGGCAATCACCTGATCGCGATAGCCTTGCGCCGCTTGCAGGATCCGCTCGGCCTCGCCGCGCGCTTCCGGGATGATGCGGTTGGCATAGGCCTGCGCCTCGTTCTGCAAGCGCTCCTGGTCGGCGCGCGCCGCCTGCACATCGCGGAAGGCGTCGATGACCTGCGCCGGCGGATCGACCTTTTGCAGCTGCACCTGGGTCACCTGGACGCCGGCGCCGTAGCTGTCGAGGATCTTCTGCATCAGTTCCTGAGCGTCAGCCTCGGTCTTGGCGCGGGCCTCGGTGAGGATCGGCTCGATGTCGCTTTGGCCGACGATCTCGCGCATGGCGCTTTCGGCCACCGCCTTCACCGTGCCTTCGGGATTCTGGATATTGAACAGGAAGTCGGGGGCGTCGGCGATCCGCCAGAACACGACGAAGTCGACATCGACGATGTTCTCGTCGCCGGTGATCATCAGGCTTTCCTCGGGCACGTCGCGGGTGGTCGACGTGGCGTCGCGGACATCGGATGAGCCGCGCATGCCGACCTCGATGCGGTTGATGCGCGTCACCTTGGGCAGCTCGACCTGCTCGATCGGATAGGGCCAGCGGAAATTCAGGCCGGGCGGAAGCTGGCGGATATATTTGCCAAATCGCAGCACGATGCCGAGCTCGTCGGGATTGACCCGCACGGTGAAGCCGAAAAAGCCGACCGCCGCGATCAGGACGGCGGCGATCAGCACCGCGAACGGGCCGCCCATGCGGCCGCCGGGCATGGCCTGGCGCAGCCGGTCTTGGCTCCGGCGCAAAATCTCTTCGAGGTCGGGCTGCTGGCCGGGACCGGGACGAGGGCCCCAAGGCCCACCGCCGCCGCCACCTTTCCAACCGCCGCCGCCGCTCTGGTTACTCCAAGGCATGATGAATTGAGGTCCTGATGTCTGGTGAAGGGGGTCGCGCGGGAATCCGCTTTAGGAGGTGCTAGGCAATAAGACTAGCCGTATCAAAATGGCGGTCCTGCGACAGGGTCCGGAGGGTTATAGGCCACTCACCGGGGCGGTGCAATGCGAGGTCATGGTTAGCTTACCCGGTCCAGGACGACGAAGCTGAAGGCATGGTCGTCCTTGGGCCCCGCCGCATGCGCCTCGCGCGAGACTTCTCGCCACTCGCTCATGTCGAGCTCGGGGAACCAGGTGTCGGCGTCGGGAGAGGCATGCACCTCGGTGAGATAGATGCGATCGGTTTGCGGCAAGACCTCTCGGAACACGTCCTCGCCGCCGATAATCATGATCTCCGGGGCGCCGGTCCGGTGCGCCGAAGCGCGCGCCGCGGCCAGGCCCTCCTCGAGGCTGTGCGCCATGACGGCATCGGGGGCGACGAAGCCGCGGTCGCGCGTGAGCACGATATTGAGCCGGCCATCGAGAACGCGCGGCAGAGATTTGAACGTGCGCCGCCCCATAAGGACGGGCTTGCCCAAGGTGATCTTTCGGAAATAACGCATGTCGCTGCGCAAGTGCCAGGGCAGGTCCCCGCCCCTGCCGATGGCGCTGTTCTCGCCCATGGCCACGACCAGCGCGATGATCGGCTCGCCCGGCGCCCGCTGCTTGAGGCTCACACGGCCACCTTGGCGCTGATGGCGGGATGCGGATCGTAGCCGACGAGCTTGAAGTCCTCGTAAGCGAAGTCGAACAGCGAGCGGATTTCCGGGTTGATCTCGATGCGTGGCAGCGGACGCGGGCTCCGCTTCAACTGCTCGTCGGCTTGATCGAGATGGGTGAGGTAGAGATGGGCATCGCCGAAGGTGTGCACGAACTCGCCCGGCTCGAAGCCGGTGACATGCGCCATCATCTGGGTGAGCAGCGCGTAAGACGCGATATTGAACGGCACGCCGAGAAACACGTCGGCCGAGCGCTGATAAAGCTGGCAGGAGAGCCGCCCGTCAGCGACATAGAACTGGAATAGGCAATGGCAGGGCGCGAGCGCCATCTTGTCGAGCTCGCCCACGTTCCAGGCGCAGACGATATGGCGGCGCGAATCCGGATCGCGCTTCAGCCCTTCGACGACATTGGCGATCTGATCGATGCGCCGCCCGTCCGGCGTCGGCCACGACCGCCACTGCCGGCCATAGACAGGCCCGAGATCGCCATGCTCGTCGGCCCACTCATCCCAGATCGTCACGCCATGCTCGTTCAGATAGCGCACATTGGTCGAGCCTTGCAGGAACCAGAGCAGCTCGTGGACGATTGACTTCACATGCAGCTTCTTGGTGGTGACGAGCGGGAAGCCGTCAGCCAGATCGAAGCGCATCTGATGGCCGAAGATGCTGAGCGTGCCGGTATTGGTGCGGTCGCCCTTCCGGGCGCCGCCGTTCCGCACGTTACCGAGCAGGTCGAGATATTGGCGCAAAAGAGGTCTATTCTCCTATGGTGGCTCCAGGCGGTTCGCATGGAGCCTCTCCGTCCCCTAATATAGGCGTCCCCAATCCAAGAAGGTGCTTTCGATGCGTCTCATTCCCGCTTTCCTCGCTGTCAGTTTCGCTCTTCTCACCCCCGCCGCGGCAGGGCCGGTCAATGTGGAGGACGTTCGCGCCATGGCCTTCGACAAGGGCATCGTAACAATCACGGAGGTCGAACTGGACGACGGCATCTGGGAGGTCGAGGGCACCGACGCGAGCGGCCACGAGATCGAGATGAAGGTTGATGCCGCAAGCGGCGCCCTCGTCAAGCTGAAGCGGGACGACTAGCCCACGGCTCCCCCCTCACCTGCCCACCAAGCTTAACATTCAAGCAGCTGATTCGCGGTGGGTTATCAACGCATGAACCTTTTTTTCGCCGCCATAGAAGCCTATATTGAGCGCTGTCGGCGCAAGCCGACTATGGCGATAAACAGCCTTCGTAATAAGCCATTCGGACCCGGGGGCGGTACCCGGCGCCTCCACCACTCAAAAGCCGGAGGACTGAAGTCAGAAGTCAGGACGTAAGCGGGGAACGGCGTATCCCAATAAGCGTTCTGATTTCTGACTTCCGATCTCTGACTTCTCAACAAGGGGGCGAAACAGGATCGACGAGGGTGTAAAGGTCGTGCTTTCGCCCGGCATGGTTCCGCCG
>JBAUOI010000300.1:0-3059 GCA_049579665.1 Methyloceanibacter sp. | reverse complement strand
CCGTCAGGACGATCAGTGAATAGGTGACGGGCACATGCACGAACAGCCAGCCCTTGGTGAGGCCGAGATAGACACGCGCGAAATCGAGCCGGTCCTTCTCGACCACCAGATTCTTGATGGCAGCAAGCTTCTCCTGGCTCTTCTGGTCGACAAAGCTTGACAGGTTGTCGATCTCGTCGGTCAGTCGCTTGAGCGGCCGCTGCGAGCCGATGAGATGGGCGGTGAAATTGCGCTGCCCCTGGAAGAAGTCCCGCAGGTGGTTGTTGTAGAGGTCCATGATCCAGGCGTCATAGGGCGGCGCCGGTAAGGCGATCGCGGCGGCGGCCGGATCGGTCTTGGCGACGGCAGCGTGGACATCCCGCGCTAGCTCGGCGCGGCGTGTGGGGATGCGATCATAGCCGACGCGCTCGTCGATCCCGCGCTTGGCCTGCAGCGACCAGGCGAGATAGGTGCCGAAAATGCCGCTCAGCGTCACCAGCACGAAGGCCGCCCACAGCGCCCATTCGAAGCCGGTGTCCGGTAGAGAGAAATCCGTATGCGAGATGAAGGCGGCGACCAGCAGATAGCCGAGAAAGATATGGATCTTCCGCCAGCGCATGGCGGATTTCGCCGACAGGCCCGCCGTTTTGATGGCGATGTGGAAACAGAGCTGGAAAATCACGCCGCCGGCCAGCACCCAGCCGTCGAGATAGCGCGGGTCGCGGAGCCCGTTGCCATAGATCCAGACGAGCCAGAAGAGGCCGACGGAAATGGCCGCGATCAGAAGGCCCGGGACTGTTTGGCTGTTGAGATATCCCGCCGAGCCCGGACCGCGTCCGCCGATCGAGCCGTCAGACGCGCGCCGCCCCGATCTCACGGCAGCCACCCGAAATCACTCATCGCGGTGGTTGTTTCCCCATCAAGCCCATTCAGGTTGCCAGCCGGCCGGGATCAATTGGCCGCGCTGGCTGCTCTCGCCTTGCCCTCAAACTTGTCCGGTCCGGGAATTAGGTTGTCGAGCCCGGCCATCGTGCTGCCGTCATACTTCTCGGTGATGCTCACGAGCAGCTTGGAGACGCCGTCGGCAGCAGCCGTCAGAGAGCGTTCATTGTTCAGCTTCAGCCCGGCCGAATGGGCAAATTCGACCATCTTTGCGATTTCCGGCACGTTCGGGGCCGCTTTCGCCGCGGCGGCGAGCTGCTTGCGCGCCCGGTCGGCGCGCGTGGCCATCTCGAACGCATAGGGCTTTCTCACAGTCGCCTTTCCGACCGCGCGCAGTGCAGTCTCAAGCTCGACGCCGAGGCCGACGAGATAGAGCATCCGCTTGCGCGCCGCGCTGGCCGGCACGTTGTCCTTGCCCTTGGAATACCAAGTGTTGTGCAGCACCTCGCCCTGCGACCAGGACACCAGCTCAAAGGCGCTGCCGGCCCGATGGCCGCCTTTGTTCACGAGATCCTCTTGCGGCACGACATGGCAGCCATAGCAGTTCTTCGCCAGCTGGTAGAGTGAGCGCGGCCTGATCATCCCCTTGGAATCGGCGAGCTTCCAGCGCGCCTCCTCCTCGGCCTTGGTCTCGGTCTGCTCTTTCTTGCCGCTGAACTCACTGTGGACCTTGATCCAATCCTTCCCGGCGCCGTGGCAGGATTCGCAGGTAATGCCCGCGACTGGCTCTTCCTTGTTGTCCTTCTGTTGCACCGTGAAATGGCAATTCAGACACAGGCTCTCCGACTTGATGCGCCGCACTCCCATCTTTTCCGCGATCTCGTTCGCCTCGGTGTTGCGCGGCATTTCGCGGAAGGTCTTGAAATGATGCGTGCCCTTCCAGGCCGCGGCCTCCTGCTTGTGACATTCAGCACAGGCATTTGGGCCGACAGTCTTGGCCGGATCGATCGCAACTCCGCCCTCCGCGGCAAAGCCGAAGATCATCAGCAAGCCGCAGAGAAAAAGCACGGCAGACCGGAAGGGGACCCTGGGCCCGAACCCGATCGACCGAAGGCTATGCGCTCTGAGGACGATAATGACTCCTCACCCTTCAGCCATCCTGTACGCCTGCATTGGCTGTTCCCGCCGGTTGCGGGGGCGATCGAGAGCGAGCTGGCCCATCTGCCGGCCGGTGGGCATAGCGAGCCACCCCATCGCGCGGGTCAGAACGCTTTCCTCGACCTTATCGTCGGTGGTCGGCAGGAACGGATCCGCATAGCAGACCGCGCCGACGAGCGCCGCGATCGATTTGATCGAATCGACCATCCCCGGCGCGCCGCAGGCGTAGAGCACATCGGTCGGCAGCAGGCGCGGCAGATACTCGGTCGGCCGGCCCGGCTTCACCGCTGTGGTCAAGGTCTGCGGCGTGCTGCAGACAGGCACGACGAAAACATTGGGGAAGCGCCCCAACCGCGCGAGAGCCGGGCCCATATAGAGCGACTCGATGGTGCGGCCACCAGCAATGATCATCATCCTGCGCTCCGGCTTCTCGCGCAGCGCAGCGACGGCGATCGACCAGATCGGCGCAAAGCCGGTGTTGGTGGCGACGAGAATCATCCGGCTGTCCAGATTGGGCCGGAAATGCGCCGAGCCATAGGGCCCGGTCAGTTTCACCCGATGGCCCGGCGTGATGCGCTTGCCGAGCGATGAGGTGACACGCCCATCCTTCATGCGCCGGACATGGAACCAGACCGAGCCGCTGCTCGGATTGCCGCGCAAGGGCTGGGTAATGCGGTAGGGGCGGCTCGGATAGCCGCTGACGCGCACCTGCACATATTGCCCTGCACGATAGGGCAGAGCGCGGTCCGTCCTGATGCCGACTTCCATCACCTCGGGCGACAGGAGGCGCAATGAGCTCAGCACGCCTTCGACGGTGCGGACACCCGACGGCTGGCCCGTCTCGATCACCGCATCGCCGACGATCCGGCACTGACAGGCATGAACGATGCCCGGCTCGGAGCCTTCGCCGCCTTGCACTTCGCCGGATACGAGCCGCACGCAGCAAGTGCCGCAGTGGCCGGCGCGGCAGTCATGGGGCAGGTCGATACCGTTCCTCAGAGCAGCGTCCAGCAGCAACTCGCCGCGGCGCGCCAGAAAGC
>JBAUOI010000299.1:0-13177 GCA_049579665.1 Methyloceanibacter sp. | reverse complement strand
GACCAGAGCCGTGCCGACTATCATCCTTTCCTATCGCCGGGAAGATACTGCGTGGATCGCCGGGCGCGTCCACGATCGGATATCGACTCGATTCCCTTCGGGCTCGATTTCCGCGAGCATATTCGGGACTCGCTCGACGCTTGCGACATCCTCGTCGCCATCGTCGGACCGCGCTGGGCGACGCCGGACGAAACCGGCAAGCTCAGACTCACCGACGAGACCGATTGGGTGCGCATCGAGATCGAGGCGGCGCTCGCCAAGAAGATCCCGGTGATTCCGGTGTTGATCGACGGCACGACCTTGCCGCCCCCCGCCGATCTTCCCGAGGGATTGCGCAATCTCGCCTTCCGCCAAGCCGCGCCGGTGGATAGCGGGCGCGACTTCCATCCGCATATGGACCGGCTGATCAAGGCGATGGACAAGCTGCTCCACGCGCCGCCGAAGCCCAGCAAGGCCAAGAAGGACGAAAAGACGGAAGAGCGGCGCGTTAAGAAAACAGACGACAAGGCCCCGCCGCCTCGCGACGAGAAGAAGGTGGAGGTGCTGGACCCGAGCGACGAGGGCGCTGGCAAGGAAGAGGACCTGGGAGAAACGGACACTGCCACCACGCTCGACGCGCAGGTAAAACCCACGGGGAAATTAACCAGAGCGACTCTTTACCGGGTCGGCCGACTCCTGTTCTCGATGCAAGGTCGGATTTCCCGCACGCCGTTTTGGGTCACCATTCTTGTGACCTATCCCCTGATGATGGCTTTGGCGGTCGCACTTGGTCTCCTGTTCGAGGCCTTCTCCGGCACTCCGCTCCACGACATGCCGACCATCAGCTTTCTCGCATTGTTTCTGTGGCTCTGGATTGTTGCGGCGGTCGGCGTCAAACGCCTGCATGACCGAGATCGACCGGGACATTTGATTGCACTGCCGATTATTTTGGGAGCGATCATCGCCATCATGATTGCTTCCGTCAACGAGAGTGCCGCCGCGATCTTGCCGTCCGCCGGATTTGTGGCTTTGTTCGCGCTGGTGCTGTTCGGTTTCGTCAAGGGCTCGCCAGGGCCGAACCGCCACGGCCCCGATCCGCTGGAAGCAAAGGTTCCCGCCGCGTCCTGACCAATGGACAGGTGCGGGCTTCCGCTCCGCACAACAGATATCCCCTTTCGCAAAGCGGCCGTTCGGTCTTACAAGAGACAAGGCCGGCTGGAAGGGCGGCCATAAAGGGAGGGGGAACGATGAATTTGGACTTTCAATATCTCTTCACGTCGTTCGAAGGGCGCATCAACCGGGCCAAGTATTGGGCGGGAACTATCATTCTCGCCATTATCAGCATCGTGCTGGGCTTCGTGATCGGCGCCATTTTCGGACCCTCGACCTTCGGGGCTATCCTCGTCGTCCTGGTTACGCTCGCATTGTTCTATCCAGGGTATGCGGTAGCGGCTAAGCGATTCCAGGACCGCGATAAGCCGGGCATCACCGCCCTTTACGGCCTGGTCCCGGTTCTGATCGCGAGCCTGCTGCAAGCCTTCGGGCTCACCGGCACGCCGCAAGAGCCGAACGCGCTCGGCTGGATCTGCACCCTCGTCACCATGGGTGTTGGCCTCTGGTTTCTGATCGAGCTTGGCATCCTCAAGGGAACGCCCGGACCCAATCGTTTCGGCGGCGATCCCTTAGCTGCCGTGCGGTAGATTTTGCGCCGGCGATGTATCGCGCGCTCGACGCCGACAAGATCATCGCCACGATCGACCTGTTGCAGCGGCGGATCGACGAGAGATTTCCCGGCCTCGACCTGGCAGCAGTCGCGGGAGATCTCTCGGCAGCCGCGCACGACACCGCGCAGAAGGCCAAGGCGCTGGCCAAGCCGAATTGGAAGCTGCGGCTGCTGCTGCCTCTCTCGTTCCTGGCCGTATGTTTTGTCGTCGTCTATTTGGTGTTGACGTATGGCCCGGTGATCGGAGCCCTACCCCAAACTCCGAGCATCAATGTGGAGGTAACCAACCTTCTGCAAACGCTCGAAGCGACTATCAACACCATCGTGATTGCGGGCGCCGCCCTTATCTTTTTGTACACCCGAGAACGCTGGTTCAAGCGGCACGAGGCGTTGAAGGCCTTGCATCAACTCCGCTCGCTCGTGCATGTGATCGACATGCACCAACTCACCAAAGACCCGAGCCTCGTTCTCGGCCACGAGCGGGGAAACGACACCGCCGCCTCGCCGAAACGGGTGATGACTCCATTTGAGCTTGGCCGCTATCTCGACTATTGCAGCGAGATGCTGTCGCTCACCGGCAAGGTTGCCGCCCTCTACGCCCAGGATCTGGACGATCCGGTCGTGGTCGAGGCGGTCAACGATATCGAGATGCTGGCAACCAATCTCAGCCGCAAGGTCTGGCAGAAGATCGCCATCCTGCAAGCGGCGACGCTAGGCCAATTGCAAATGAGGGCTTTGACCGAATGACCGCGCTCGGCGACAAGGCCGTTCAGCTCACGCAGAGCCTGATGCGCTGCGAAAGCGTGACCCCCGTCGATGCCGGCGCGCTCGACGTGCTGATCCAGGCGCTGAAGCCCGGACGCTTCACCTTCTGGCGGCTCAATTTCAAGGACGATGATACCCCGCCGGTCGACAATCTCTACGCCCGCGTCGGCGAAGGGCCGCCGCATCTCTGCTTCGCCGGCCATGTCGATGTCGTGCCGCCCGGGGAGGCCAAGCTGTGGACCCATCCGCCTTTCGCCGCCGAGATTGCCAGCGACCTGCTCTACGGACGCGGCGCCGCCGACATGAAGGGCGCGATCGCCTGCTTCACCGCCGCCGCGCTCGATTATGTCAAGGCGCGCGGACGCGAAATCGACGGCTCGATCTCACTGCTCATCACCGGCGATGAGGAAGGCCCGTCGATCAACGGCACGCGCAAGGTGCTCGCCTGGATGAAGGACCAGGGCGAGCGCCCGGATCATTGCATCGTCGGCGAGCCGACCAACGCCAAGAAGATCGGCGAGTCGATCAAGATCGGCCGGCGCGGCAGTCTCAATGGGCGGCTGAAAGTGGCCGGCACGCAGGGCCACGTCGCCTACCCGCATCTTGCCAGCAATCCGATCAAGGGGCTGGTGAAGATCCTGGCCCGGCTTTGCGACTCCCCGCTCGATTACGGCAGCGCGCATTTCTCGCCGTCAAATCTCGAAGTGACGAGCGTCGATGTCGGCAATCCCACGGTAAACGTGATCCCCGCCTTTGCCGAGGCGAAGTTCAATGTCCGCTTCAACGACCGGCACTCGGTCGAGACGCTGAAGTCGCTCCTCAGAGAGCAGGCCACGCTCGCGCTCACCGGCATGGACCTCACCTTTACCCTCGACTTCGATCCGCCGAGCAATTCTTTCCTTACCGAGCCCGGGCCGCTCGATGCGCTGTTGAGCGAGGCGATCCGCGAGGTGACCGGGCTCACGCCATCGCTCGCGACCGACGGCGGCACCTCCGATGCCCGCTTCATCAAGGACTATTGCCCGGTGGTCGAGTTCGGGCTGTCCAACGCCACGATCCACAAGGTGGACGAGAACGTGCCTGTCGCCGATCTCGAGCAGCTGACCGCCGTGTATCGCCGCTTCATCGAGCTCTATTTCGAGACGTTTGGGGGAGCCGATGCCGGGTGACCCCCGGCCGATCGGGGTATTCGACTCCGGCATGGGCGGGCTGACGGTGCTGCGCGCGCTCACGGCACGGCTGCCACATGAGCGCTTCGTCTATCTCGGTGATACCGCGCGGCTCCCTTACGGCACCAAGAGCGCGGAAACGGTGCAGGCTTACGCGCTCCAGGCGACGCGGCTCTTGCTCGATGAGGGCGTAAAGATGCTGGTGATCGCCTGCAATACCGCCTCCTCGGTGGCGCTCTATCTGCTGGAGGAGGCTTGGCAGAAAGTGCCGGTGATCGGGGTGATCGAGCCCGGCGCCCGCGCCGGCGTCGCCGCCACCCGTAATCGCCGCATCGCCGTGATCGCCACCGAAGGCACGGTCAAAGGCGGCGCTTACGCCCGCGCCATCCGCAAGCTGATGCGCGACGCCGAGATCGTGCAGCAGCCCTGCCAAGTGTTCGTTGCGCTGGCCGAGGAAGGTTGGATTGCCTCGCCCGCCACGCATGCGGCGGCGGAGCATTATCTCGGGCCGCTGTTCAGAAGCCCGTCGGCGCCGGATACTCTGGTGCTCGGCTGCACCCACTTTCCGGTGCTCGCCGATGCCATCAGGAAGACCATCGGCGAGGCCGTGGCGCTGGTCGATTCGGCGGAGACCACGGCGCAGGCCGTGGCGGATGCGCTCACCCGCGCGGGAATTCAGAGCGGCGACGAAACCGGCGAGGAGAAGGCTCGCTTTTTCGCCACCGACTCGCCCGAGCGCTTCGCCCGCGTGGGCGCGATCTTTCTCGGGCGGCCAATCGACGTGACCTCCGTCGAACTGGTAGATCTTCGTTCGACTTAACTCAGACTTACCATGCCCGCGAAGGCAGGCATCCACTAACCGCCGCCATGAGTTACTGGATTGCCCGGTCAAGCCGGGCAATGACACCGCGTTGGGTTCACACCTTCGGTGGCGGTTCATTGTCGGGAAGCGCGGATGAATCGTCGGTCGGATCTGCCTGTTCGAGATCGGGCGGCGCCTTGGTATCGGCGGCCACCGACACCTCGCGCAACAGGCTCATCAGCCAGGGCCGCCCCAGCAGCAGAAAAACCGTCAAGCCGTAGGCGAGCGTGCCGATGACGACCAGCAGCGCGAGCATGGTCTCCTCGCGGAAGGTTTTCATGCCCGCAAGCGCGCGCTCGAACCCGTAGGCGCCGGCGAGCAGCACCGCCGCGAGCACGACGCCCGCGGCGACCAGCTTCATCACCGGCTTGCCGATGGAAGCGCCCGACACGGCGAAACCCTGGCGGCGGGCGAATACCGCGAGCAGACTCAAGTTGATCCAGGCGCCGACGCTGGTCGCCAGCGCCAGACCCACTTGCGCGAGGTGACCCATCAGCAAGACCTTCAGCAGAATGTTGATGGCGGCGGCGAGCAGCGCCGCCTTTACCGGCGTGGCGGTATCGCCGCGCGCATAGAACGGCGCGGTGAAGCTCCGCATCAGCACGAAGGGCAATAGCCCAAGCGAATAGGCGGCGAGCGTGGCTCCGGCGGCGGCGGCGTCATGCGCGGTGAAGGCGCCACGGGCAAACAGCGCGCGCATGATGAGATCGGGAATGACGATGGAGGCCACGGCGCAAGGGATGGTGAGGAGAAGCGCAAGCTGGATGCCGCGGGCCTGCGCGGAAGCCGCGCCCTTCTCGTCGCCGGCGGCGAGCCTGCGTGACATCTCCGGCAAGAGCACGGTGCCGACGGCGATGCCGACCACACCGATGGGAAGCTGGTTGATGCGGTCGGCGTAATAGAGCGCCGACAGCGCGCCGGTCGGCAGGAAGGAGGCGATCAGCGTGTCGGCGAACAGCGCAAGCTGCACACCGCCGGCGCCGATGATGGCCGGACCCAAGGCTTTGAGGAATCGCCGCGTGGGCTCGTCCATCCGCGGCATGCGCAGCCTGATGCCGATCCCATGCGTCTCGGCGTCGATGCCGACGACGAGCGCCATGATCACGCCCGCGGCGAGCACGCCCCAGGCGGCGGCGTGGCCCGCATCTTGGAAAAAGGGCGTCAGCAGCAGCGTGGTGATGATCGACAGATTGAGCAGGATGGGCGCGCCCGCGGCGGTGGCGAAGCGATTATTGGCATTGAGGATGCCGGCGAACAGCGTCTCGATCGACACCAGCGCGAGATAGGGGAAGGTGATGCGGGTGAGCGCCACGGCGAGGTCGTAGCGGACCGGATCGTCGGCGAGACCCGGCGCGAGCAGGCCGACCACTTCCGGCGTGAAGATGAGCGCCAGCGCCAGCAGCACGAGATTGATGGCGATCAGCGCCGCGGCGATCTGATCGGCGAACAGCTTGGCGGCGGGAAGCCCGGCCTGCTCCAAGGTGCGCGCATAAGCGGGGACAAAGGCCGCGGCAAAAGCGCCTTCGGCGAAGATGGCGCGGAAATGGTTGGGAAGCCGGAAGGCGACAAAGAAGGCGTCGGCCATGGGCCCGGCGCCCAGCACGGCGGCCATCACCACGTCGCGGATGAAGCCGGTGAGGCGCGAGACGAGGGTGAGCCCGCCGACGGTGGCGATGCGCCTGATCATGACTTTCCGCGGGCTGTCATGGTCCCTCCCCCGATCGGGGCAGAGACGTATATGAATTTCAGGGGCTTGACCATGCTTCCTCTGGGCGCAAGACGCCGGATTGATCACGCATCGGGGCGCAATTCCCCTCTCCCCTCGCGGGAGAGGGCTTTTCGCCCGGCGCGTGACGCGCGACCCATGGCGGAAAGGGTAAGGGGTGAGTCATTTGTTCAACGCCGCTTCGCGGCTTACCCCTCACCGCGCGCGCTTTTTCGATACGCTACCGCTTCGCTACTTGAGCGCAATGCGCGCGCGTGCTCTCCCACAAGGCGCGGCTCGGGCAATGCAAGCGGCGCCGGCATATCGGCTTTCCCGGTCGGTTACTGCCCGGCCTTGAAATAGAGGGCTTCGGCCGGCAGCGCGCCGTAGGTGAAGGGGATCTGCTGCCCGCCGGTGCGGGTCTTCACGTCGTCATGCACGCGGCGAAACAGCATGTTGATCTCAAGCCCCGGCTCGTCGAGATATTTGAGCAGGCTCTCGGCGAACGGGCTGTTCGTGCCATCGCCGTCCTGCGCCACCTGCCCGTCCTTGGCGGAATAGGCGACCAGCACGCCGGCCTCGGGCTCGATGCGTGCGAGGCCGCGGCCGACCGACCGCTTCGTGCCGGCGCTCGCCATCTTCACGGCAAACGGGTTCTCGCGGCAGGCGTCGAGAATGACGAGGCGGAGCTTCTTGGCGCCCTCCACCTTGGCGAGCACGCGGTCGAGCGGCATCGCCTCGTCGTCGACATGGGTCGCCGAGGCGAGCTCGGCATCGACCGGGATGAGATAATTGATGCCGCCCACCTCGATACCGTGACCGGCGTAATAGACCACCGCCCAGTCGGCGCTCGGCACGCGGTCGCCGAAGGCCTTCAGCTCCTTGGTCAGCTCGGCGAGGCTGAGGTCGTGCTTCTCGATCACCTCGAAGCCGAGCCGCTGCAAGCTCGCGGCGACGGCGCTTGCGTCGCTGTCGGCGTTCTTGAGCGCCTTGACGTTGGTATAAGCGCCATTGCCGATGACCAGCGCGATGCGCTTCTCGGCGACCGCCGTCGACACAGGTTTGTCAGGCGCCCGGTCGGGCAACGCGGCCGCGACCGCCGGAGCGGCGCTGGGCGCGGAACCGGTCAGTGCAGTCAGATGCTGCAACGCCACCGCCTTCGCCTTGTCGTCGTAAAGCTGGCGGCTCTTCAGCGACAACGCCTTGCGGTAATCGGCAATGGCCTTGTCGCGATCGCCTTTCAGCTCATAGGCGCGCCCGCGATCGGCATAGGCGCCGGCAAGCTCCGGGTCGAGGCTCAAGGCGCGGTCGAAATCGGCGAGCGCGGTATCGAGCTCGCCCTTGTTCATGTAGATCCAGGCGCGGGTATGCAGCGCATTCGGCTCGTCCTTGAGCAGCAGTATCGCACGCTCGGAATCATCAAGCGCCTTGTCGAGCTCACCCTTCTGCGCATAACCCCAGGCGCGGCCGTTCAGCGCCCTGCCCTCGTCCGGCGCGACCTCGAGAATTTTGTCATAGGCGGCGATCGACTGGTCGAAATCCCCCTTATCGTCGAGCACCGCGGCACGGTCGAGCCGCGGGTCGAGATTGTCGGGGTCGAGGCTGACCGCCTGATCGAGATCGGCAAGCGCCTTGTCGAGATCGCCTTTCAGCCAATAGGCCCAGCCGCGATTCTGCCAGGCGTGGTTGTGGTCGGGCTTGATGCGAATCGCCTCGTCGAAATCGGCGATGGCCCGGTCATATTGCTCGATCTTGATGAGCGACCAGCCGCGATCGTTGAGATTGTCGGCGTTGCCCGGCGCCAGCCGGATCGCCTCGCTATATTCGACAACCGCCTCGTCATGCTTGTTGCGCTGCGCCAGCACCCAGCCGCGATTGGAATGACCAAGCGCATAGTCGGGCTTCAGCGCGATCGCTTTGTCGAAATCGGCGAGCGCCTTGTCGAGATCGCCGAGCTCGGCGTAGGAGCTGCCGCGGTCGTTCAAGAGGTCGTGGTTCTCCTTATCCAGCTCGACCGCCCGGTTGTAATCGTTGAGCGCGCGGGCATGGTCATGCTTGGCGGCATAGGTCCAGCCGCGGTCGTAATAGATGTTGGCGTAATCCCGCTTGAGCTTGATGGTCTGATTGTAGTCGTCGATGGCGAGGTCGAATTCGCCGCTCTGCGCATAGGAGTAGCCGCGATTGCGGAAGGCGGCAGGGTCGGACGCGTTCAGCTTGATCGACTGGCTGAATTCGGCGATCGCCTTCAAGTGGTCGCCCTTATTCTGATAGGCGATGCCGCGATTGAAATAGGCGATGGCGAGATTGTTCTTGGTGTCCTTGGCGCGGCCGATGATCTTGGTGCAGCCGGCGAGGCTGACATCCGCATCGCTGGAAATGCAGTCGTCCCAATCCTGTTTGGATTCGGCCGAAGCGGCCTGCGACAGGACCAGAGCGGCTACGAAACAGAGGGCGGCGGCACGCAACTTACGCTCCGTCGAGCATGAGAGAGGCGGCGATCTTAGCCCGATCCCGGTGCGAAGCGAAGTGGCGGCTGGCCTGTTTCAGTAATCAACGCTCACAAGGTAAAGGCCGCAAGCGGGCGCGACAGGGCCGCAAGCAGCGCGGTCGCGCGCTTGCAGGGCCAGTTCCAGGTCTCGCCCGGCCCAGCGTCCCTCGCCGACCAGCTTCAGCGAGCCGACCATCGAGCGCACCTGATTGTGCAGAAAAGAGCGGGCGGAGGCCTCGATCCTGATCTCTTGGCCCACGCAAGTGACGACGAGGCGGTCGAGGGTCTTCACCGGCGAGGCGGCCTGGCACTCCGAGGAGCGGAAGGTGGTGAAGTCGTGATGGCCGACCAGCGCTTGCGCCGCGTCATGCATGGCGGCGGCATCGAGCGCGTGCAGCACGTGCCAGGCGCGGTTCCGCTCGAGCGCGAGCGGGCCGCGCCGCGTGATGATGCGATAGAGATAATGCCGCGCCGTCGCCGAGAAGCGGGCATCGAAGCTGTCCGGCGCAAGCTCGCAGGCGAGCACGCTGATGGGATCGGGCCTGAGCTGCGCGTTCAGCGCGTCGCGCACCTTCTCCGGCGCCCAGTCCTTGCCGAGGTCGAAATGCGCGACCTGGGCAATCGCGTGCACGCCGGCATCGGTACGCCCGGCCCCGCGCGGTACCGTGTCCTCACCCGAGAAGGCCTTGACGGCTTGCGCGAGACGACCCTGCACTGACAGGCCGTTCTCCTGAAGCTGCCAGCCGACGAACGGCGTGCCGTCATATTCGAGACTGAGCTTGTAGCGGGGCATGGCGGGTCAACCGAGCGTCGTGCCGGCGCGAAGGGGAACGCCGCGCAGGAACTCGTCGGCGGTCATCGTCTTCTTGCCGGCGCGCTGGACCTCGGTGAGGCGCACGGCCCTCTCGCCACAAGCGATGGTCAAATGATCGTCGAGCACGGAACTCGGCGCGCCCGAGATTTCCGCCAGCGTCGAGCGAAGAGCGCGCACGCGTTCCTTCCGGCCTTTCAGCTCGACCTCGAACCACGCGCCGGGATAAGGCGACATGCCGCGGATCATGTCGTGCACCTCGGGGGCCGGCCGCGACCAGTCGATGCGCGTCTCGCCGGGTTCGATCTTCTCGGCGTAAGTCACGCCATTCTCAGCTTGCGGCCGGCAATCGAGCCGATCCCGCTCAAGCGCCGATAGCGCATGCACCAGCAGCGTTGCGCCGCTTTTGGCGAGCGCGTCATGCAGCTCGCCGGCGGTCATGTCGCGGCCGATGGCGACGCGGGCTCCCAGGCACACCGGGCCGGTGTCTAGGCCTTCGTCGAGCCGCATGATTGACACGCCGCTCTCCCTGTCGCCGGCCATGACGGCGCGGTTGATGGGAGCGGCGCCCCGCCAGCGCGGCAGCAGCGAGGCATGCAGATTGAAGGCGCCATGCCGCGTGCCGTCGAGAATGGGTTTCGGCAGGATGATCCCGTAGGCGACGACGATTGCGGCATCGGCATCGAGCGCAACAAAGCGCGCCTGCTCCTCGGCGCTTTTCAGCCGCTCCGGCGTGCGCACGATCAAGCCCGCTTGCTCGGCGTTCAGCTGCAGGGGGGATTTGCGCAACGCCATGCCCCGCCCAGCCTGGCGCGGCGGCTGGGTGTAGACGGCAACGACCTCATGCCCCGCCTGGCGGATCGCGCGAAGCGACGGGACGGCGAAATCGGGCGTACCCATGAAGATGATGCGGAGGGCCATGTGCCCTTATGTCACCGAGCCGGGTAAAGCGGCAATTATCGCTTGTCGCGGTAAAGGCCCCAAACCGCGAACAACGCGCTGGCGCTCGCCAACAGAAACAGCAGCGAAAGGATGCCCTTTTCGACGTTCCAGCCGAGCAAGCGGCCGGCGTCGTAAACCACGTAGATGCCGAAGGTGAGGACGAGGCCGTAAAGATAAGGCCGCCCCTTGAGCGCCGCGAGCACCGCGACGGCCGCGACCGCAACCTCAAGCACGATGGAGGCGATCAGCAGCACGGCTAAAGCGCCTCCGTGCGTTTCTGCTTGCTGTATTTGCGCACGACCATGTCGCGCTTGAGCCGCGACAGATAATCGATGAACAGCACCCCGTTCAGATGGTCGATCTCGTGCTGCACCAGCGTCGACCAGATGCCCTCGAGCTCGATCTCCCGCTGCTTGCCCTGGGGATCGATATAGGCGACGCGAGTCTTGGCCGGCCGTTCGATCTCGGCGGTGTAGTCCGGGATCGAGAGGCAGCCCTCCTCGTGCACCCGCAACTCTCTCGAACGTTCGAGGATCTCCGGATTGACCATGACGATCGGTGTCTTGGGCGCCTCGTCCTTGGCCGGATCCATGACGATCAGCCGCCGCGATATGCCGATCTGCGGCGCGGCGAGGCCGATGCCGGGCGCGTCGTACATGGTCGTCAGCATATCGTCCATCAGTCGGCGCAGCTCCGCATCCACGCGCTCGATGGGCTTTGCCTTCTTGCGCAGGATCGGATCGGGGATGGTGAGGATGGGACGGATGGCCATGTGAGGGGCTGACATAAGGTTGCGGCGCGAGGCGGTCAATATGTTCCTGTTTTGGTCCGGCCCCGCGAATCAGTCTAGTCTGCGCCGATGCTCATGGAGCCCATCAGGATCGGCAGCGTCACGCTCGAACCGGTCCACATTTTGTTGGCGCTGGCGGGGCTTGCCGTCCTGGCGCTGCTCGTGCTCGCCATCGCGCTGATCGTGCATATGAGCCGGCGGCGGCGGCAAACCGAGGCGCAGGCGAGCGAGCTTGCCGAGTTGAAGGGACGCTTGCAGAGCTTCGCCGAGATCAGCGTGGCACGCCAAGGCGACATCGCCCGCGCCGTCAATGAGCGGCTCGACCGCATGACACACCGCGTCGGCACCGACCTCAACGAGACCTCGCGCAAGACGCATGAATCGATCGCCAAGCTGAACGAGCGCCTGGCGGTGATCGACACCGCGCAGAAGAACCTGACCGACCTCTCCACCAACATGGTCTCGCTTCAGGAGATCCTCGCCAACAAGCAGGCGCGCGGCGCCTTCGGCCAGATGCGGATGGAGACCATCGTCAAGGACGGCTTGCCCAAGGGCGCCTACACCTTCCAGGCGACGCTCTCCAACGGCAAGCGGCCGGATTGCATCATCCGCCTACCGAACCACGACGCCGGGATCGTGATCGATGCAAAATTTCCGCTCGAAGGGTTCGAAGCCTTGCGTTGCGCGCGAGCCGACGCCGAACGGCAGCAAGCCGCCCGGCGGGTGAAGGCCGACGTCGGCAAGCATGTCGAAGATATCGCCGGCCGTTACCTGATCCCCGGCGAAACGCAAGACACGGCGATTCTGTTCGTCCCTTCGGAATCGATCTATGCCGAATTGCACGAGAACTTCGAGGATCTGGTGCAGAAGGCATACCGGACACGGATCGTGCTCGCCTCGCCCAACATGCTGATGCTCATGGTGCAGACGATCCAGACCGTGCTCAAGGATGTCCGCATGCGTCAGCAGGCGGGGCTGATTCAGAAGCAGGTGAGCTGCCTCATGGATGACGTGCACCGGCTCAGCGAGCGGGTGCTGAAGCTGCAACAGCATTTCGGCCAAGCCAATGAAGACATCGACAATATCCTGATCTCGACCGACAAAGTCGCTGCGCGCGGCCGCAAGATCGAGACCTTGGATCTCGAAGAGGTCCCGGGCCCGGTCGCAATCGAGCCGAGCATCGCGCCGCAAGCCGCAGCACCGCTCCCCTCGCCAGAGCCGGGCCCCGGCTTCGTGCAACTCAGGAAGGAAGCGGCGGAGCGGCGGCGGACCGGCGGGTTCCGCCAGCCGGATCTGCTCGCCAAAGAGTCATGAGCCAGCCGCTCCCGCTTTGGCACGGCATCGTGCTCGATCAGATGCTGGTCGGCGCGGCGGCGAGCCTGGTCAATCTCATCATCCACGCCCTGCTGCTCGCTCTTGTGGTCTGGACCGTGCGCGGCATCGCCGTGAGGGACCACTTCGTGCCATCCTTCATGCGCTACACGATCATGATCGTGCTGACCGGAACGCTGCTGATGGCGGGGCATTTCGTCGAGGTGATGGTTTGGGCAATCACCTATGGGTTGGTCGGCATAGCACCGGCCAGCATTCAGCTCATCTACCTCGCTTTCGATAACTACACGACGCTCGGTTATTCCGAGCTGGTCGCGCCGGAGCAATGGCGGCTGCTGCGGCCGATGACGGCGTTGAACGGCATCATGCTGATCGGCTGGTCGACGGCGCTGATCATCGAGATCCTGCGCCGTTCGGCAAGCGCGCCTCAGTCGCCTGCCGGCTGATACGCCTCTCCACCGCACAGCGCTATTGGCAATCATCTTCGCCGTGCACGCCCTGCCGCCTTCTTCTTCGCGGCGCGCTGCTTCGCGGCCTGCTCGTGTTTCTCGCCCCAGCGCATGCCTTCGAGCTTCAAGCCGTCGGGATCGAGAAAGAACACGGCGTAGTAG
>JBAUOI010000298.1:0-10802 GCA_049579665.1 Methyloceanibacter sp. | reverse complement strand
GTGTAGATGGGGAGCGCGTGATCCGGCGCGCGCGGACACGACGCTCCGTCGCCCTCGCTCAGCGATACCAACAGGCCGTGTGCCGCCAGCAGTCGAAATCCGATCAGCGGCACGAACAGGAGAGCGAGGCTCGCAGTCACGCCCCATAGCGTTTCGAGGGGCGCAAACAGGAGCGCGCTCAGCAGGGCCAGCGGAACGAAGCCGCACGCGAGGCGCTGCCAAGGCGCCATCCGCGTCCGTGCGCTTTGCTCCGGCTTGCGGGTGGCCAGGCCTTCGACCGCATGCAGCACGAAGGATGGAGCGAAGTGGCGGCAGATCGCGCCCCTCACCGCCTGCGGCGAGGCCAGCGAGAATTCATGCGGCGACAGCCGTGCCAGCATTTCACGCAACGCGTTGGGCCTGACGCGGTCGGGCGCCAGGACGAAGCTGCTTGCGCGGGCGCGTTGCTTCAGCAACCCGGCGGCAAGGCTCTGGCGCGGGGCTGCCACCGCGGCAGGCGCGACATCGGCGGCGGGAAGATGTGCCTTGAACGCCGCGCCGCAGTGTTGCGCCAGTGCCCGGTAGTAATCCGCCGCGTCGAGCCAGCCATTGGCGATCAGCACCTCATGCGGATGCACGCCCCAGCGCGCGGCGATCGCCTCGGCGCGCGCCAAGGTGGCAGAATCGACGAAGCGTCCGAGCAGGAAAGCGTATTCGGAGCGCGGCAATACCCTGAGGCGCACGGCGAGATGCGCGTGCTGCCTGCCAGACCGGAATGATTCCGCCACAGCCGACACGGGAATGCCCCCAGCATTCTCCCGTGAGTATTTGCAATTTTAAGGCGAGACGCTTGGCGTCATCGCCGCAAAGTTGTAACGAAGCTCTTGCAATGTAGCATTGCAGCATTGCTTCACTACAACTTTTCCGTGCCCGAGCCCTTGGCACGTATGGCAAAGCCGCGATAAGACTGAACCGTGATCTCGGCGCGCAATCCTTCCCTCTTCTCTGCAAGCGCGGCCCTGTTCGCTGCGGCCGCGCTCGCACTCATTGCGCTCCTGCCCGCGCCTGCCTCGGCGCAAGTGCGCAACGACATCGTCCCCGACGCCTGGCAAGGCGATGTGCTGCGTCCCAAACCCGACATGCGCGGGCTGGAGAAGCTTCGCTTCATCACCGACAGCGATTATCCGCCCTTTCATTATCTCGACGAGGTGGGCGCGCTGACCGGCTTCAATGTCGATCTCGCCAAGTCGATCTGCGAGGCGTTGGAGGTCGAGTGCGAAGTGAAGGACGTCGACTGGGCCGAAATCTTCACCACGCTGGACCGGGGCGAGGCCGACGCGGCGATCGCCTCGATCCGCATCAGCGCCGAGTCGCTCGAAAAGGCGGACTTCACCTCGCGTTATTACGCGACGCCGGCCCGCTTCGTGGCGCTGAAGACCAACGAGCTTAAGGACATTCGGCCCGAAACGCTGGAAGGCATGAAGGTTGGCGTGGCCAAGGGCACCGGGCACGAGGCCTATCTCAAGCTGTTCTTCCCCGACGTGGCCGTCGCCACCTTCGACAGCGCCGAGGACGCCACCAAGGCGCTGAAGAACGGCGCCATCGATTTCGTCTTCGGCGACGGCATCGGCCTCACCTTCTGGATCAACGGCGTGACCAGCGAGGGATGCTGCGAGTTTCGCGGCGGCCCCTATCTCGATGCGAAATTCTTCGGCGAGGGCGTTGGCATCGCCGTGAAAAGGGACAACCGCCAGCTTGCCGAGATCCTCAATTATGGGCTCGAGCAGGTGCATGCGAGCGGTCGCTATGAAGAGCTGTTCCTGCGCTATTTCCCGATGAGCTTCTTCTGATCGCCCGGCTGCCGTCCGAACGGCAGCCACAGGCTCCAGCCGAACTTGGTCGGCGCTTCGCTTTGGTAAGGGTTAAGCCCGATGGTCATGCCTTGGTGGCCGGCTTCGGGCTGCGCCGTGTATGTTCGGAACAGCCGATCCCAGAGCGAGAGATTGAAGCCGTAATTTGAATCGTGCTCGCGCCGGATCACCGAGTGATGCACGCGGTGCATGTCGGGCGTGACCACGAACAGGCGCAGCACACCGTCAAGCCACGCCGGGAGCGCGATATTGGCGTGGTTGAACATGGCGCAAGCGTTGAGGATCACCTCGAACAGGAACACCGCGAGCGGCGAGGCGCCGAGCGGCACCACCACGACGATCTTCCATAGCATCGACAACGCGATCTCGACCGGGTGAAAGCGCACCGCCGTGGTCACGTCGATGTCGCGGTCGGCGTGATGCACCTGATGCAGCCGCCAGAGCAGCGGCACCTTGTGCGAGACGAGATGCTGCGCCCAGATGGCGAGGTCGAGCGCAAGCAGCGCCAGCACGACCTTGACCCATTCGGGCCAGGCGACATTGTTCAACAACCCGACCTGATGCGCTTGCGCATAGAACGACGCGGCGATGGCCGCGACCGGAACGGCGAGGGCCGCCATCAGCCTGAGCAGCGCCGTCGCCGTCACGCTGATGCCGAGATTGGTGAGCCAGCGCTTTCCTTTGGAGACGCTGAGCACGCGCTTCGGCCATAAGAGCTCGATCAGCGCCATGACCACAAACACGCCGAGAAAGACGGCAAGACGGATCATGCCGTCGCTCTGGCCGATGAGACCGTCCATGCCCTGATGTTAGCCGGGAAGCGCGCGCCCGTCAGTTGCCCTGCTTGGCGGCGAGCGAGAGGCCGACCACGCCGAGCACCACCAGCGCGAGCGAGGCGAGCTTCAACAAAGTGAGCGGCTCGCGGAAATAGGCGATGCCGATCATGGCGGCAAGCGCCGTGCCGACGCCCGACCAGATGGCATAGGTCACCGACAGATCGAGCCGCTTCAGCGCGAGGATCACCGCAGCCGCAGACAGCACATAGAACACCGGCACGGCGAGCGAAGGAAGCGGCTCGGCGAAGCCGCGGGAGAGCTTCATCGAGGTGATGCCCGCGACTTCGAGCAGGATGGCGGCGAACAGGAGAAGCCAGGGCATCTCGCCTCGGGGTTCGACTCAGAGCGCGACAGCGCTTGCCCCCCTGAACAGCGAAATTACGTGACGCCCTGATGACAGCCGGCGTGCTCAGAGCAATTCGAGCGGGCGGCGCCCTTTCGGCGGCGGAAAGGCGCGATTGAGCTCGCCGAGATCCCGCTCGGTCAGGGCGATGTCGAGCGCGGCTCGGTTCTCACGCACATGTTCCAACGTCGTGGCCTTGGGGATCACCGTCATGTCCTTGTGGCGCAGCACCCAGGCGAGCGCGATCTGCGCCGGTGTCGCCCGATGGCGGATCGCCACCGCGGTGAGCGCCCGGTCGCGCAACAGCCGCCCTTGCTCGATCGGCGAATAGGCCATGATCGGAATAACCCGGGTCCGGCACCAGGGAAGCAGTCCCGCCTCGATGCCGCGCCGCCGCAAATTATACAGCACCTGGTTGCTGGCGCAGGCAGCGCCGCCTTGGAGCGCCATCAGCTCTTCCATGTCGGCGACGTCGAAATTGCTGACGCCCCAGGCGCGGATCGCCCCCGATGCCAGCAGCGCCTCGAAGCCTGAAGCCGTCTCTTCAAGCTTGGGCCGCCCGCGCCAATGCAGGAGATAGAGGTCGATGCGGTCGGTCTTGAGCCGCTTCAGGCTGCGCTCACAGGCGGCGATGGTGCCGGCTTTCGTCGAATTCTCGGGCAGCACCTTGCTGACGATGAAGCATTCGTCGCGCCGCCCCTGCACGGCCTCGGCGACGACCTCCTCGGCGCCGCCATTGCCGTACATCTCGGCGGTGTCGATCAGCGTCATGCCGAGATCGAGCCCGAGCCTGAGCGCGGCCACCTCGTCTTTGCGCGTCCGCCCGCTCTCGCCCATATGCCAGGTGCCCTGGCCGAGCTGCGGCACTGTCTGACCTGAGGGAAGCGTGACGGTTCGAAGACTAAACGCTGACATGTCGCTGAACTCAGATACGGAAAGGCGCGGCACTGGCGCCGCACCCTACCATAACGCCCTGAGATAGAACGGCTTAAGCCTTCTTCGCCGCGGCTCCCGCCGGTGCCGCCGCTTTGTGCTCGCGCTCTTCCTTCTTGGCATGGAGTTGGAAGGCGAGGATCAGCAGGAAGATGCCGAACACCAGCGCATAGGCGCCGATCCAGATCGTCAGCACCACCGCGCCGATCAAAGGCTCGATGATAAGCAGGATGCCGAAGATCACCGAGGCGATGCCGCCAAGCGCGAGCCACCAGCGGCCGTGATCAAGATTGAGCGTGAAGGCCGCGGTGAGCATCAGCACGCCTGAGACAGCCGCCCACACCGCGACGAGCCAGATCAGCGCGATCAGCGTGATGGCCGGCCACAGCACGGCGACGGCGCCGGCCGCGAGATCGACAATGCCTTCGAGGATGAGCAGGCCCCAGCGCTCGCCGTTCCGCGCCGCCTTGATGCCGGAGGCGATGGCGAACACACCGTCGACCAGCATATAGGCCGCGAACAGTATGACGAACACTTCGACAGCCACTCCCGGCGTAAGCAGGCAGATCAGGCCGAACAGAATGCCGAGGACGCCGCGTAGGCCTACCGCCCACCAGCTATCCGCCAACACTTCGCTCATCGCATCGCATCGCGCTTTGCGCGCCGTGACGTTTACCTTTCCCGAGGTTGCGCTTGCGGCCATGGGACGACCTCCTTCGATCAGCCAGGTTGATCAGTCAGCTCGCCAAGACGTTTCAGGCGAATCGATAAGCGGCGATCATGAAGGCAATATTACCAGGACGGCGCGGCCAAATCGAACTTGTCCACATTGCAGGCGACCCGTCTCACAGCTCCAAACCCACCTCGGAGGCAAGCCCGGCCAGCGTCTGGCGCAGCCAGACATGACCGGGGTCGTGGTCGAAGCTTGCATGCCAGAGCAGCGAGATGGTGAAGGTCGGCAACTCGATCGGCGCCGGACTTGTCGCCAGACCGAAGGCATCGGCGAAATAGCGCGCGAGCCGTGACGGCATGGTGGTGATGACCGGCGCCCGGCGCACCACGAACGGCACGGCGAGAAAGCCTGGCGTGGTCAAGGCGATCGTGCGCTTCAGCTTGAGCTTGGCCAGCGCCTCGTCGACCGCACCGTGGCCGTCGTCGGTGAGGCTCGTCAGCACATGCGGCACGCGCAGATAATCTTCGAGCGAGACCGGCGGGATGAAATTCACCTGCGCCGGATTGAACAGGCAGAGGAAGTTGTCGCTGTAGAGCGCGCGGCGCTTGTGATGGATCTGCCCCTGATCGAACACGCCGATGCCGAGATCGAGTCTGCCGGTGTCGAGATCCTCCAAGATGGTGCTCCGGTCGATCGGCCGGAGACGCAACGCGACGCCAGGCGCGACCACGCTTAGCCGCGAGAGCAGGCTCGGAATCACCGCGACCTCGATGGAGTCGGCGAGGCCGATCCTGAAGGTGCGGTCGGCGGTGGAGGGATCGAACGCCTCGCGCTGGAGCACCGCCGCTTGGATCTGGGAGAGCGTGACCCGCACCGGATCGGCGAGCGCAAGTGCGCGCGGTGTCGGCCGCATGCCTTCGGCGCCGCGCGTCAAGAGCTCGTCGCCAAACAGAGTGCGTAGCCGCGCGAGATTGTGGCTCATCGCCGACTGGCCAAGCCCAATGCGGGCCGCCGCGCGGGTAACGCTGCGCTCCGTCAGCAAAGCATCGAACGCGACCAATAGATTGAGGTCGAGTCGGCTTAGATTAGCGTGGTCAATGCTGGTCATTGATGTCATCGATTGGAATGATGATACGAAACTGCCCATGTTTAAGGCAAGGCCCAACGGAAGTGGCAACGTCGGCAACCGGGTAAACGAGGGATGGCAAATGCAGATCGCCCGATCGGCTCGGGGACCTGGCGGCGACTTCGCCATCGTCGCGCGCCCCGATGCCGCAAACCGGAAGGCCCAGCCGCGCGTTAGGATGGTTCATCCCCATCCTCAAGAAGCGGAGTAGTTATGGACACCCTCGTTGAGTCCAAGGCCACACTCCAGACGCCGGCCTACACGGCCAAGAAGGCCGACACCGAGCTCGTTCCCTGGTCGATCGAGCGGCGCGAACCCGGCCCGCACGACGTGCTGATCGACATTCTCTATTGCGGCGTTTGCCATTCGGACATCCACCAGGTGAAGGACGAGTGGCACAACTCGATCTTTCCCATGGTCCCCGGTCACGAGATCGTAGGCCGCGTCGTCAAGGTCGGCGATCATGTGAAGAAATGGAAGCCCGGCCACATCGTCGGCGTGGGCTGCTTCGTCGACTCTTGCCGCCGCTGCGAGGCATGCCGTGCGGGCGAAGAGCAATATTGCGAAGTCGGCATGTCGCTCACCTACAACGGCTACGAGCAGGACAAGAAGACGCCGACCTATGGCGGCTATTCGACCCGCATCACGGTCGACGAGAATTATATTCTTTCGATCCCGAAGGGCATTCCGCTCGAGCGCGCCGCGCCGCTGCTCTGCGCGGGCATCACCACCTATTCGCCGCTCAAGCATTTCGGGCTCGAGGCCGGCGACAGACTGGGCGTGGTCGGCTTGGGCGGACTCGGCCATATGGCCGTCAAGCTCGGCCACGCCATGGGTGCGCACGTCACCGTGCTCAGCCATTCTCCGGGCAAGCGCGACGATGCGCTTCAGCTCGGTGCCGACGACTTCCTCGTCACCAAGGACGAGGCGGTGTTCAAGGACAACGCCAACCGTTTCGATTTCATCATCGACACGATCTCCGCCACGCACGACTACAACGCCTATCTCAACCTGCTCCGTCGCGACGGCATCATGGTGCTGGTGGGACTTCCGGATCCGACGCCACTCTCGGCCGGCCCCCTCATCATGAAGCGGAGGAGCTTGGCCGGCTCGTTGATTGGAGGTATTCGCGAGACTCAGGAGATGCTGGACTTTTGCGGGCGGCACAACGTGGTCGCCGACGTCGAAGTGATCCCCATTCAGGAGATCAACCGCGCCTATCAGCGCATGCTCAAGAACGACGTGCGCTATCGCTTCGTGATCGACCTCGCAAGTCTGAAAGCGGGCGCTCCCTAGCGGCGTCCCGCGCGAGGCCACCGGCCGTCCTTCTGCACCGCGAGTCGGGAGGGCGGCCGGACTTTGCGGCGCGATGGGCATCGTTTTGCTAATTTTTGCCAGTCACGGGTCATCGCTTCCACGCCGAGCCGCGCGCGCGCCTCTTTCATGCTTGCGCGCGTGCATCGAGGCGAACCCTGCGACTTCCGCCCCCATGCGGGAGCAAGCGGGGGCTTCATTGCCGCCGCAAAGCCTGTGTATGAGTGTTGCTGGCGGGGCGGGGAATTAGGGCTGAGATGGCGATGCGGAAGGCACCCTTTACGTTGTGCGTGGTCGGCGGCGGCTTCACCGGCGCTGCGGTTGCCATCGCCTGCCTTCAGCGCATCGCCTCGCCGTTCCGTCTGGTGATGATCGAGCCGAGCCCGCAGATCGGTCGCGGCGTCGCCTATGGCAGTCACCACCCGCTGCATCTGCTCAATGTGCGCGCGCGCGACCTCTCGATCCGCGCGAGCCAGCCCGGCGACTTTCTCAACTGGGCGTTTCGCCAGCTCGACCAGGGAGAGAATCAAGCCGGCCTGCACGAGGCCTTGGCGCATACCTTCCTGCCGCGGCAGTTGTTCGGCGAATATGTGCGCCAGCGCCTTTACGAGGGTGTGGCGCAGAGACAAGACGTCGTCTTCAGCGTCGTCAACGACACGGCGACATCTTGCGCCGCCGAGAGCGGACGCTATCGCGTCGGCCTCGAGCGGAGCGCGCCGGTCATCGCCGACGTGCTGTTCTTTGCCACCGCCTATGGACTGTCATCTTCATCGGCGAAGGGAGCGCTGCAGCCGTTCGAGAGCGTGGCTCCAGATCGGCTCGCCGCCGCGAGGCGGATCGCCTTGATCGGGTCGGGCCTCACGATGGTTGACGTTTTGCTCGCGGCGCGCCGCGACGGCTTTCAAGGCACGGCGCTGGTCGTCTCGCGGCGCGGACAATTGCCACGGCCGCATGCACCGAAAGGTGTCGTGCCGAAAGAGATCGGGCTGCCACGCTCGAAGCGCATTTCTCTACTTGCAGCGGCGATCCGCATTTCCTGCGAGATGGCCGAGGAGAGCGGCACGCCGTGGCAGGCGGTCGTCAACGGCCTGCGCCCCTCGCTTTCGGACATCTGGCAAGCTTTGCCTCCCGACGAGCAGGCGCGCTTCCTGCGCCACCTGCGACCCTTCTGGGATTCGCATCGCCACCGCCTTCCCATGGAGGTCCATAGCCGCCTCATGGCCGAGTTCGCCGAAGGCCGCGCCATTCTGCTGCACGGGTCGGTGCGAGCGGTGGCGCGCGATGCCGGCGGCTTCAAGCTCACGCTGCACTCGCGCGAATCGCGCGAGCCAAGCCTCGTCGAGGCCGATCTCGCTTTCGATTGCACGGGCTTCAGACCCGATCTCGATCAGCCTCTAATCGCGAGCCTGTTCAAGCGCGATCTCGCGCGCCCCGATCCGCATCGTCTCGGGCTTGCGGTCGAGCGCAACGGGCAAGCGATCGGCGCGGGCGGCGCGTCCTCCGGCCTCTTTGCCATTGGCCCGCTCTGCCAGGGCACGCTGTGGGAGATCACCGCCGTCCCTGAGATCGTGGCCCAGGCCGACCGCGCGGCACGGACGCTTGGCGCTCGACGCGAAGCGGAGGCGGAAACCGCGCAAATCCGCGCGGCCGCTTGCTCATGACCGGGGGCGCCGGCGTTAATCTTTCGTTATGGTTAATGGTCCCAAGCCCTCAAAAAGCCACGAAACGGCGGAAAATCAAGACATTCCCCGCAGGCTGCGAGGTCCGCGGGCATTAACCATGTCTGAGTATCGTCAGCACTTCTGGGGCCGGGGGAAGGAAGCTGATGACATGCGTAGTCACGCCCTCATTGCGCTCGCCGCGTTCGGCGTCGTCGCATTAACCGTTCCGTGCGCGGCACAGACCGCGATGCCGGGCGAGCCGCCACAGTCGGTTTCCGTGGCGAAGCAATCGGCGCCTCAATTGCTCGCGCCGTCGCAGCCGCAAACTGACGAGGCCGCGGCTCCCGCCGTCCAATCGGCGCCCTCCCCGCCCCCGCAAGCAGCGCCGGCCGTCGCGCCGCCCACTGAGGTAAAGACTGAAACTTACACCACCATGCGCCCGCCAGTGCCGATGACGGCCGTGGGGCAGGCCGCGCCGGAGCCGCAAGGTGCGTTCTCCTCGCCCGAGAAGCTGATGGAGTGGATGTCCAACTATCGCAACCACAAGACCCCCTCGCGCGTGCCCGCCGCGGTCCATGCCATGCAGGATTACGGCCTGTTGGCCGACGAGGAGAAGTCATGGTTCTGCACCGGCTTCATCGCCGGCGTGCTCGGCTCCAATCCGAAGGACGGTCCCAAGTTGATCCCTGGGATGTTCCCGATGCCCGACAAGGAGCAGGCGGTGATCATCAGGGCCATCGCCTATTCCGGCCGGCCTGACTGGCGCGAGTTGCTCGAGAAAACCTCTCCGCGGACACCGTTGCGACGTCCCTTGATCGACGACTTCCTCGCTGGCAAGCGGCCGATCCTGATGGAACTGCCGCTCGACAGCGGCGGGTCGCCGGGCATCTACGCGCTGTGGGGCTATTACGTCGCGACCGGCCAGTACGAGCCCGTGGTTCGCATCATGCAGGCGCTGCGCTGGTCGAAGCGGAAAGACGACAGCGGCTTCTCGTTCCGCAAGGTGTTCACCGGCTGGGGACACGATCCGAGCGCCGTCGAAAAGATCACCACCGGCGGCACGGCGAAATGGACGCTTGCCTCTTACGCCGAGCGGGACCGCGCACTGCTTGCGCTTTACCGCGCCGAATATGCGCGTCAGCCGCAGGATATCGCCGTACCCCTGAAGGACGTCATCGAGGCCGCCGAGATCTTCGAGGCCGAGAGGATCCGCAAGGATCAGTTCGGCGCGATCGAGGACGCGCAGAAGGCGCAGATGACCAACGAGGCCGGCATGACCAAGGGCGCCACCGCCGGCTCAATCGCCATCGCCACCGGCTGCGTGGCGGCGAGCGCGCTCGGCCAAGCCTATATCGCGCTGCCTTGCGTGCTCGGTGGCGCGCTCTATACCGGCGCCGTCAAGCTCGCGCACTGAAGCGGAAGCCTACTCGCTGCCGCGGCGAATGAAATAGCCGACGAGAACGCCGAGGCCGACCGCGAGTACGAGCGAAGCGGCGAGATTGTCCTTCATCATCTCCTCGGCGTCGTGCGCCGTGTCCGAGGCATAGACGCGGGCGCGGCCGAACTGCCGGCTGGCATTCTTGCCGAGGCCCGAGGAGAGCTCGGCGACATAGCCGCGCAACGTCTCGATCTGATCGTAGAGATCGTCGACATCGAGAGTGTTGACCAACCTCGCCGCCTTGCGTTCAGCCCTAGCCATACTCAACATCGTGCAGTCCTCCTTGAGAAGCCGAACGCCCAGCCCGCCAGTCGGCGCGAGCATAGCAGAAACGGTTTCGCCCCGGCCTGCGTTCCATGCCTGGGGTTTCAAGCTGGTTAGCCGAGCGGCGATATTTGTCGCTGAGGAGATTGGAGCGGGCGATGGGGATCGAACCCACGACCCGTAGCTTGGGAACACTCGGGAGTATAGCGCCGGGGGCGCATTTCCGCGGAGCTTCGATGCAAAACGATGCGGAACGCGACGGAAACAGACGCCCATAATCCGGAAATAATCCGGAAGCTCAGGCCTGTGATTTCCGCCCTAGCGCATCGGCTGCCGAACGCATGTGATCGGGATGGTGGTGGCC
>JBAUOI010000297.1:0-2389 GCA_049579665.1 Methyloceanibacter sp. | reverse complement strand
CCCGTACATGAAATAGGCAGCGATGACGAGGGCGAGCACGATGCCGCCCAGTACGATCGCTAGGAACGCTCTGCTGCCCTGGTTGTCGTTTGCCATGTGTCAGTTCTCCTCCCTGTCGAGGGGCGTTTTTGAGTCGCGACGGCTGAACCTATCAGGAATCTCGCCCCGGTCGAGGGCCGCTAGGCCGCCCCGTAATGCTTAACGCGCGGACTGGGCGGCGGTTCGCCGCGCCATGAGATCGAACAGAGGCGACAGCAGCACGGCGAGCAGCAGGTTGATCACGACGGAGTAGAGCGCCGCGTAGCCCGGGAGGGTTATTCCCAAGATCTCAAGCGGATAGACCGACGAGGCGAAGCCTTGCGTCGCGGCCATGTAGGTGCCGATGGCGGTGCCGGCGGCCCAGCCGATCAGCAGCGCAAGCGCATTGAAACCGCGCGAATAGAGGCCGAGCAGGATCGGCGGCAGAAGCTGGATGATCCAGATGCCGCCGAGCAGCTGAAGCTGAATGGCGTAGGCTTGCGGAATGGCGAGGATGAACACCACAGCCCCGATCTTCACCACCAGCGAGACGATCTTCGCCATGCGGGCTTCATCGGCCTCGCTGCAATCGGGACGCAGGAACTCTTTGTAGAGATTGCGGGTGAACAGATTGGCGCAGGCGATCGACATGATCGCGGCCGGCACCAGTGCGCCGATGGCGATGGCCGCAAAGGCGATGCCGACGAACCAGGACGGGAACGATGCCAGGAACAGCGCGGGCACCGCGAAATTCGCGCCATATTGGCCGAAGCCCGCGGCGTAAGCCGGATCCTTATCGACGCCCGCGGCGATGGCCATGTAACCAAGCAGCGCGATGAGCCCGAGGATGAAGGAATAGGCCGCGAGCAGCGCGGCGTTCCGCCGGATCACATTGCCGCTCGATGAGCTCAAGATCCCGGTCATGGCGTGCGGATAGAGAAACAGCGCCAGCGCCGAGCCGAGCGCGAGAGTGGCATAGGCGCTGTAGGCGCCGAGATTGTCGCCCGAGGGGGAGGCAAGGAGCAGCTTCTCCCGCGGCACGCTGTCGAAGATCGCGCCGTAGCCGCCAAGCTTGGCCGGAATGATCACCACGGCGGCGAACACCGTGATGAAGATCAGCATGTCCTTGACCACGGCGATCAGCGCCGGCGCCCGCAAGCCGCTCGTATAGGTGAAGGCGGCGAGAATGATGAAGGCGATGATGAGCGGCAGATGCCCGACCAGGCCGCCGGCGGGGAAGCCGAGCGCGCCGATCACCACCTCCATGCCGACGAGCTGGAGCGCGATATAGGGCATGGTGGCGACGATGCCGGTCAGCGCGAAGGCGAGCGCCAGCATGCGGCTGCCGAATCTGTCGCGCACATAGTCGGCGGCGGTGACATGGCCGCGCTCATGCGCGATCGCCCACAGCCGGGGAAAGATGATGTAGAGGATCGGATAGATCAGGATCGTGTACGGCACGGCGAAGAAGCCCATCGCGCCTTTGCCGAACACCAGCGCCGGGACGGCGATGAAGGTATAGGCCGTGTAGAGATCGCCGCCGAGCAGGAACCAGGTGACGACGGTGCCGAAACGCCGGCCGCCGAGGCCCCATTCATGCAGGAGATTGAGATCAGCCTTGCGCCAGCGCGCCGCCACGAAGCCGAGCCAGGTTACGAACAGGAACAAGACGACGAAGACGGCCGTCGCGGTCAGATCGAGCGTCACAGGATGTCTCCGGGAACGCCCGTGGTATCGCCGCTCGGGCTTTTCGGCGCGTGCTCGATCTTCCTGTCGAGGGCGAAGACCAAGAGCACGATGCCGGCGCCCAGCAGAATCCAGGCAAGCTGATACCAATAGAAGAACGGCACGCCGCCGAGCGTGGGCTCGAGCCGGTTATAGGACGGCACCCAAAGCATCGCGATCAGCGGAATGACAAACAGGAGCCGCGGCCAGTAACGACGTAGCCAGCTTGGCTTCTGCTGCTTGCGTGTCATCGCCAGAGGTCCCCTCCCCGGAAGCGAAGCCTGCGGCAGGCGTTAGAGCCGCCCGAACCGCCAAAGCGAGCGGGATGACGCATTTTGGGTTGTTTAGCAAGGCGACGCGGAATATTGCTTTGGCCGCGCGGCGTCCCACATGTCGCGCGAGGAGCCCGTAGCTCAGCCGGTAGAGCACTTGACTTTTAATCAAGGGGTCTCGGGTTCGAATCCCGACGGGCTCACCACTTCCCCGGTCATTGAGGTGGCAATCAGAATTGCCACGCCAAGCTCCTAAGACTCCCCGCATAACGCTCCCATGGGCGATGATCGAGGGAACGCAGCGTTGGTTGCGGGAGTGCTTGTCGCATTGACTCGCGATCATTCTTTTGATCGCTGCAATCACGCTTTAGAGT
>JBAUOI010000296.1:0-5296 GCA_049579665.1 Methyloceanibacter sp. | reverse complement strand
GCATGATCTGGCCGACGATCTCGCTTGGGGTGAGGTTGCGCACCAGCTTCTGCGTGCCGGTATGGCAGAACGAGCAGGTGAGCGTGCAGCCGACCTGGCTCGAGATGCAGAGCGTGCCGCGATCCTCCTCCGGAATATAGACGGTCTCGATCTCCTTGCCGTCGGCAAGACGCAGCAGCCATTTGCGCGTGCCGTCGACCGAGACCTGCTCGGTCACGATCTTCGGCCGCGCAAGCGTGAAAACTTCGCCAAGCTCGCCGCGCAGCTCCTTGGCGATGTCGGTCATGCCGGCGAAATCGGTCTGCCCCCTCACATAGAGCCAACTCCAGAGCTGACGCACGCGCATGCGACTCTGTCGTTCGGGCACGCCAAGCTCGAGCAAACGCGTGGCAAGCTCCGACCGGCTGAGTCCGATCAGAGTCTCCTTGCGCGCCGACGCATCTTGGGCGGGTTTCTCGATCTCGCCTGGAACTGAGGATAGGGTCATGACACTGGGCCTGGCCGGGATCATTCCCCGCCCTGCCCTCATATCATGCCAGCAGTGGAAAATGCCAAGAACCAGGCCGAAAAAGCCAAGGACTTAGTCGTCCATGGCGTCTTCGGACACCTCCAGCACGCTCTTGTCGGGGTTGGCCTCGCACTCGATCAAGATCCGCGCGAGATGCCCTGCCATCTTGCCGAAATCGATGGTCGCCGGCTCGTCCTCCTCGGTGTAGTAGCCCTCGAACCACATCATGATGAGGCCCTTGTTGTCGTCGTTATAACCGGTGAATTGCTTGCAGCTCAGCTCGGACACATCGATGGCCTCGGCGGCAACAGCAGGCTTCGCGGCAAACAGCGCCAAAGTGGCAAGCATCGCAACAACGAGACTCTTCATGGATGTCCTCAAAGGTTGGCGGCGCTTGCCGCGGGCGGCGGCGACCGTAGTGTGGCTCGATGTCAGGCGAAAGAAGCTGTGCGGGATAGGATAAGCGGAAGCTTAACCGCTGCATTCCTTGGCGGCGCGGTCGAGCGCGTCGGACAGGCCGTTGAGCGAATAGGTGTCGCTGGTCGCCGTGCCCCGCGCCGATTTTCCTTCGATCTTCAAGCTGTTGCCGGTCTTCATCGCCTCGACGATCTTGGTCTCCATGTCGGGCTTCTCGACGAAAGCGCCCTCGTCCTTGGTGAACAAGTCGAACTTGGCGGTGCCGATGGTCGCGGTGACCTTAGCCCCTTGCGCGAAGGGATAGCCCATCTTCACGCTGATCTCGTTCGTCACATTTTCCGCCGGCCAGCGGGAAATGTAGAAAAAGATGGGACCGCGCTTGATTTTCTTCGGATTGGAATCGGTCGGCTTGGCGACGGCGAAGCAGACCTTGGCGGGACCGGTGGCGGCATAGGCCGACCAGTCCTTGAACTTCTCAAGAAGCTTGACCTCTTGCGCCAAGGCTGGCGTGGCTGCGAGCGCCACGATGAGGCAAACGGCTCGAACGGCTCGGTGCATCTCCCCGTCCCCGATTCGTGAGCAGTGGTGCCGCATTAAGCCCCGATTTTCCTGTAACCACAACCCCTCACCCCTGCCGGCGCCGCCGCTTGGGCGGTCCCTGCACGTGCGGCCGGGGCTCCGGCGCCTCGGCATGTTCGGCGACCGGGCGCGAGCCGAAGCGGCCAAGCGAGCGCAAGCGGTCATACATGACGATGGCGCCCGCTGTGGCCAGATTGAGCGAGAAGGCGGCGGGGATGCGCACCAGATGCCGGCAGCGCGCGGCAAGCTCGGGAGAGAGCGCGCCGCGCTCGGGGCCGAGCACGGCGCAGCGGGTGTGGAAAACTCGGCAGATCGTGCGCCTCCTCCAAGATCTCGACCCCGACCAGGCTACAGCCCTTCGGCAATCTGAGATCGGCGAGGCTCCGCCAATGATAGAGCGGGAGGTGCGTCCAGGCCTTCGACGTGTCGTGACGGATCTCGATCGCGGTCTCGTCGGCGCCGATGGTGAAGACGAAGCTCGCGCCGAAGGCATGCGCCGACCGCAAGAGATTGCCCAGATTGACGGCCTTCGAGATGCCCTCGACGCCGATGGCAAAATAGCCGCGGGAGGCGCGAAGTAAGGTTTTCACAAGCCTTGTCTGCCACAAGCGTTGTGAGAGAAAAAGGGGAGCCGGACACCCCCGAAAGGAAGCAAGCTTCGATGCGGGTTGCGCAATTCAGCGAATTTGGCGGACCTCAGGCGCTTCGGCTCCAGCAGGTGGCCGAGCCGAGCCCGGGCCCGGACGACGTCCTCATCAAAGTGACGGCGGTCGGTCTCAACTTCTTCGACACGCTGATGCTGCGTAACCAGTATCAGGTCTCCCCGCCGCTTCCTTTCTCGCCCGGAGCGGAGATCGCCGGCAGCATCGAAGCCCTCGGCGCCCACGTCACCGATCTCAAACGGGGGCAGCGGGTCGTCGCCTTTATCGGCGGCAATGGCTGCCGGGAGAAGGTCGTCACCAAGGCGAGGAACGTCGTTCCCATCCCGGATGAGGTCAGCGACGAAGTTGCCGCCGGAATTCCCATCACCTATGGGACGGCGCTGCACGGCTTGAAGGATCGCGCCAACCTTCAGCCGGGCGAGAGCGTGGCGGTGCTCGGCGCGGCCGGAGGAGCGGGTCTCGCGGCGGTCGAGATCGCCAAGCTCATGGGCGCACGCGTGATCGCCGTCGCCTCATCGGGCGACAAGCTCGCCTTCGCCCGGGAGCATGGCGCCGAGGAAGGCATTAACTACGAAACCGAAGACCTCAAGACGCGGCTCAAGCAGCTCACCGCGCCGAAGGGCGTGGACGTGCTTTACGACGCGGTGGGCGGACCCCATGCCGAGCCCAGCGTGCGGGCAATGGCCTGGGAGGGCCGGTATCTCGTCGTGGGCTTCGCCTCGGGCACAATTCCCAGAATTCCGCTGAATCTCGTCATGCTCAAGGGCTGCGCCATCCTCGGCGTGTTCTGGACCGCGTTCGTCGAGCGCCACCCGGAAAAGCACCGCGCCAACATGATCGAGCTGCTCGATTGGTGCAAACGCGGACTGATTACTCCGCACATCCATGCGAGCTTCGCCCTGATCGAGACCGCCAAGGCGCTGTCGCTGATCGAGGACCGCAAAGTCACCGGCAAGGTGATCGTCAACCCGCAGCGCTAGCGCGTGTTGGGCAGTTCCTTGTCGAGCGCGCGCGCCGCCGCCGCCCGATGGGTCGGCGTGATATGCGTGGCGACGAGACCGATCACCGCCGTGAGCAGTGCCGCATCGTCGGCGAAGCCGAGCCCCGCGATCATGTCGGGGATGAGGTCGGCGGGCAGGATGAAATAGGCAAGGGCCGCAAGCAGCATGCCGCGCACGCGCATCGGCGTCGCCGGGTCGAGCGCGCAGTAATAGGCGGCGACCAGGTCGTCCACGAAGGGAAGCACCCCGACGAACCGCTTGAGCTTGGCCCAAAAGTCGCGGCGGACCTTGCGCTCCCGCTCGGCAAAGGCGGACAGCGAAAGCTGCCGGCCGAATGCCGCATTCTTGAGCTCGCTTGCTTCGTTGAAGGCCATCATCGTGCTTAACCTCGCGAGGCGATTTAACCCTAGGAATCTCTAAAGGAAAAATAGGGTAGCCGGACCTCGCCCGCAAGAACATGCGTGCCCTTCGATTTCGGCGACCCCCACCCCTCGCCCGTTTCCTTGAATTTTACACTTATCTTGCAAGCTCGCGGCCGGTCCTGGTTCGAGTGAGGTCTTGCGTTTGCTTAAGTCGGGCCGCTTGCCGATATGTGCCGGTGCGCTGCTTGCGGCGCTCGCCGCGCTTTACGGCGCGGTCCAGATGCAAGCAGAGGCGATGCCCGGCCAGCAACCGGCGCCTTGGAGCGTGACAGCCCTTGACGCCGCCGTGGCCAGCAAGCTTCGCCAGCTCGACGCCCTCAAACGCGATATCGAGCAAGCGGGCTGCGAATTTGCGGCCGACGACACCAGCATCCAGGGATGCCAGCAGCTCGACGGCAAAGCGCGCGAGCTCGAAGCCGAGATCGAGGAGCTGAAGGCTCGCGCCGGCTGGACGGTCGAGAAGCAGAAGGCGGTGGAAGCCGGCGGCCCGCATGCCCCGCCGGAAGAACCGAAGCCCTACAGCTATCGCTTGCGCACCGATCCTGGCGCTGCCTATCGCACGGTCTGCGTGCGGCTTTGCGACGGCTTCTATTATCCCGTCAACGAAGCGGCGCGGCCCGGAAGCTTCCTCGCCGAAGAGAAGATGTGCCAATCGACCTGCTCGGTGCCGGCCCGGCTCTTCTATCAACGGCTACCCACCGGTGACGATGCCCGCGAGATGGTCTCGTTGACCGGCGACCGCTACGCCGATCTGCCCAATGCTTTCCGCTATCGCAGCGAATATCTCAATGCCTGCACTTGCGGGCCCAAACCCTGGAGCGCCGAGGCCAAGGCGCAATATCAGCGCCGCGCCACACTCGCGACCCGTACGCGCGTCGAACGCATCGTTGCCGCGGGTGCCGGCGCCATGGCGAAGCTTCTTGCCGAAGCCGACCTCCAAGTGGCGCAACGAGCGCCCCGCGCGCGGGACGCAGCCGCGAGGATCAAGGTCGAGCTCTATCGCGGGCTGTTCGGCAAGCTGCGCGCCGCGCGTTATGGGGCGCAGCCCGTAACGATCAGCCGCAGCGCCGCTTCTTCCTGTTCCGCAGCCGCTAAGGCCAAGCCGCCGTGCTGCCGGCCTTGCACGGCTTGGGGTCACATGCCATTTCACCCCGCATGGCACAGCATCGTCTCCTGTTCGTCTGTCTCGGCAATATCTGCCGCTCGCCCATGGCCGAAGGCGTGTTCCGCCGCGTCGCCGAGGAGGAGGGCGTCGCCGACCGCTTCGAGATCGACTCGGCCGGTCTCGGCGATTGGCATATCGGCCAGGCGCCCGACACGCGCGCGCAAGATGCCGCAAGCCGTCGCGGCATGGACATCTCGGGCCAGAGTGCGCGCCAAGTGACGCAAGCCGATTATGGCCGCTTCGATCTCTTGCTTGCCATGGACGGCTCGAATTTGGCCGAGCTCACCGAGCTTGCGCCCAAATCGGCGCGCCACAAGCTCCGCCGTTTCCTCGATTACGCGCCGCATCTGAGCACGCAGGACGTGCCCGATCCCTTCTATGGCGGCAGCGAGGGCTTCGATCATGCGCTCGATCTGATCGAGGCAGCTGCTCGCGGGCTTCTCGCCGAGCTGCTCGCCGCCGAGGTCCGCCCCGCAAAAAAGGGCGCCTAGTCCTCGAGCGGATAGGCGGCCTCGACCACATAGGGTCCGCCGCCGACCGAG
>JBAUOI010000295.1:0-4554 GCA_049579665.1 Methyloceanibacter sp. | reverse complement strand
CATCGTCGCCTCAGCCGCGCCTGTCATGGCCGAAGGCTTCCCGAACGTCTACATGACCCGCTAAACCCCACGAAGTCTTAGGAGAGACTCACATGAAGAAGCTCATCATCGCCGTCGCGCTCGTCGTCGCCTCAGCCGCCCCTGTCATGGCCGAGGGTTTCCCGAACGTCTACATGACCCGCTAAAAGGCTCACGACCAAACAAGGGACCGAGGTGCTACCATGACTAACCTCTTCCCACTTCCCTACTGGGCACCCGCTCTCAAGCGGGTGCCCATCCCGCTTCAGGCCCTCGACGAGGCCTTCATGCAGGGTGACCGCACACCCAAGCGCCGTCTGTTCGATGAATGCTGCGCGTTGGGGGTCAGAGGATTTCTGCTGGCAAGAAACGCAAGCCGTCACGCGGCCTCAGCTACCGCAGCGGCAAGCCCATCACGGTAGACCGGCTTCGCCAGAACGGGCGCTCCAGGCACGCGCTCGCGAATGCGCTCCACCGTCGCCTCGTCGTCGCAGGCGGTGACGAAAACAATCGAGATACCGCAGACCTCGCGCAGCCATCGCGCCATCTCGATGCCTTCGCGGCCGCCGGCGAGGCAAACATCCACTAGCGCCAGGTCTGGCTCTTCCTGCATGGCGACGGCACGCGCCGATCGCTCGCTCGGCGCCAGCGCGCAGACTTCATAGCCGAGATCCGTCATGGCATTTTCCAGATCGAGGGCGATCACGATCTCGTCCTCCACGATCAGCGCGCGCGGGCGCGATTGTGCTTCAGTCATGTTTCACTACCTTCCCGGTAGTGCCCTTATGAGGCTAACGCCTCATTTGGATGAGGGTTTCATGCTCGACGCAGGGCTGTGGATAGAGACGTAGGGTGGCCAAAGGCGCTAGGCGCCGTGCCCACCATTTGCTCGTGGGCAACGGCGACGCCGTTGCCGATCACATTCCCATCGCGGCGGCTTTGTTCAGCAACGCCTCGGCCTGGCGGATCGAGGCGATGTCGATCAGGCGGCCGTCAAGCGACACCGCGCCCTTGCCTTCCTTAGCTGCCTGCTTCATGGCCTCGACGATGCGCTTGGCCTTGGTCACCTCGGCTTCCGACGGGGTGAACACCTTGTTGGCAAGCTCGACCTGGGAGGGATGGATCGCCCATTTGCCCTCGAAGCCGAGCACGGCGGCGCGCTTGGCCGCGGCGAGATAGCCGTCGGGATCGGAGAAGTCGCCGAACGGGCCGTCGATCGGGCGAAGTCCATAGGCGCGGCAGGCGACCATCATGCGGCTCAGCGCATAGTGCCACGGGTCGTTCCAGTAAAACTCGCGCGGCTTGTCGCCGTCCTTGTCGGAGAGGATGCCGTAGTCCGGATGCGGCGCTCCGATGCCCATGGTGCGGGCGCGGGTGGAGGCGGCATAGTCGGCGACGCCGAAGCTCATCGCCTCGAGCCGCTTGGAGGCTTGCGCGATCGCCTCGACATTGGCCATGCCGAGCGCGGTCTCGATCAGCACCTCGAAGCCGATCTTCTTCTCGCGCTTTTTGAACTGCTCGATCTGCGTCACCAGCATGTCGATGGCGTAGACGTCCTGCGGCACGCCGGTCTTGGGGATCAGGATCATGTCGAGCCGCGGGCAGTTCTCCACCACATCGACCACGTCGCGATAGGCGTAATGGGTGTCGAGACCGTTGATGCGGATCATCATGGTCTTGGTGCCCCAGTCGAGATCGTTCAGGCCCTGGATGATGTTCTTGCGGGCCTGCCCCTTGTCGTCGGGAGCGACGGCATCCTCGAGGTCGAGGAAGATGATGTCGGCACCACCTTTGGCCGCCTTCTCGAATAGAGACGGGTTCGACCCCGGCACGGCAAGCTCCGAGCGGTGGAGACGCGGGGTCGCCTGTTGGATCAGGGTAAAGCTCATTCGCAAGTTCCTCCCTATTTAGCCAGTGGCGCCGAGACCGGCGGCAACAGTGTTGATCGATAAAAGCAATGCCGATTTGTAAGCCTCGCGTTCGGCCTCGGTGGACGCGCCCCGGAAACGGCGCAACAGCTCGACCTGCTCGCGATTGACCTCGTTAATGGTGGGAAGCCGCGCGGCGAGCGCCCGGCGGAATTCGGGGAAGCGGCCGCCAATCTCGCTGCCGCCGGACACTTTCAAGACCATCTCGCGGGTGAGTGCAAGCTCCTCCTCGATCATGGGAAAGATGGTGTCGCGCACTCCCTCGTCGGGGATCAGGCTGGCATAATCCCGGGCGATGTCGAGATCGACTAGCAGTAGCGTCTTCTCGACCTCGTCGAGGATGAGGCGGAACAGGCGGGATTGCTCGAACAGGCGCGGCAACAGAGCCTCGCCCTGCTGGCCGCGCACCTGGAGCAGGCTATGGATGGCGCTGCCGACACCATACCAGCCGGTGATGATGTGGCGGTTCTGCGCCCAGGCGAACACCCAAGGGATGGCGCGGAGATCGCTGAGCGAGCGCGCGCCGAATCTGCGCGCCGGCCTGGAGCCGATATTGAGCAGCGAGATCTCCTCCAGCGGGCTCGCCGCCTGGAAATATTGCACCAGGCCGGGATGGGACACGAGGCCGGTATAGGCGGCGCGGGAAGCGCCGGACAGAGCCTCCATGATGTCGTCGAACTCGCGCTTCGGCCTGAGCGCCTCCTCGCGCTCGGATTTTAGCGCATGCTCGAACACGCTCGCGGCGAGCAGCTCCATCTGATAGAGCGCAGTGCCCTTATTGGCATATTTATACGACACCACCTCGCCTTGCTCGGTGACGCGGAAGCGTCCCCTGATCGAGCCGGCGGGCTGGGCGGCGATGGCGCGGCCGGTCGGCGCGCCGCCTCTTGAGACCGAGCCGCCACGCCCATGGAAGAAGGCGATGGGGATTCCCTGCTCGGCGCCGACCTTGGTCAACTGCGATTGCGCCTTGGCAAGCTCCCAGTTGGAGGCGACGAAGCCGCCATCCTTGTTCGAATCCGAATAGCCGATCATCACTTCCTGCACGTCGCCCTGCCAATGCGTGGAGCGGCGGATCAGCGGCACGGACAGCGCCTCGCGCATGATATTGGGCGCGGCGCGGAGATCGCCGATGGTCTCGAACAGCGGCACGATGGGAAGCGCGCAAACCTCGGTGCCGGCCGCATCGAGAAACACGCCGCCCTCCTTGGCCAGCAAATAAGCGCCGAGGATGTCGTCGACCGAGCGGGTCATCGACAAGATGAACGAGCCGAACGCGTCGCGGTCGAGCGAGCGTCTGGTCTCGGCCGCCTGGCCGAACATGTCGATCAGCTCGGAGGCCTCGGCGGGCAGCTGCGGGATCAGCCGCGGGCCGGTGAGCGGCCGCGCCAGCTCGCGGAACAACCATGACCGCCATTCGCGGCTGCCAAGCTCGGGCGGGCTGTCATCGCCGTGCCCGGCGGTCGCCCACCACAGCGCCTGAAGCGCGGTGGTCGTCTTGGTGGTGTTCTCGCGAAGATCGAGCCGTACGGTCGAGAAGCGGAAAATCTCGACCGCGCGGCGCACCGGCTTGACCAGATTGGCGGCGAGCGACGGGCTGTTCGCCTCCTCCAGCGCGCGCTCGATCACGCGCAGATCCTGGATGAGCTCATCGGCATTGGCGTAAGCCGCGCCAGGCCCGCCGATATCCTGCCCCTCGACGCGAGCGATGGTGGCATCGAGCTTGCGCAGCACGATCGAGAGATATTGCCGGTAGGCCTCGCCGGGATTGCGGGCCTTGATCTGCTCCGCCTCGCCGCTGCCTTGCAGCGCTCGCTCGAGCTCGGGCTTGAAGCCCGCAGGCGCGGGAAGCGCGCGCTCGGTGATGGACATCGCCTTGGCCAGATCGACGATCCGCTCGCGATAATGCCGCAGCGAGGCGAGCGCGTTCTGCCGCAGGGTCCAAGCGGTGACTTCAGTGGTCACCCAGGGATTGCCGTCGCGGTCGCCGCCGATCCAGGAGCCATATTGCAGGAAGGGCGGCAGCTCGAACTGCTTGCCGGGGTAATATTGCTGGAGCGCCGCGTCGACCAGGCTGAGCATCTCCGGCGCCTTCTCGAACAGGGTCTCGTCGAAGAAATGCAAACCCCGGCTGACCTCGTGCTGCACGGTCGGCTTCTCCAGATGCAGCTCGCCCGTCATCCACACTAGCTCGATCTGGTCGCGCAGCTCGTCGATGAGGGCCTTGCGCTCGCGTTCGGTCCAGCGCGGCATTTCGAGCTCACGCAGCAGCAGGTAAATCTTGCGGTATTTCTCCAACACGGTGACGCGCTTGGACTCGGTGGGGTGCGCGGTGATCACCGGCCTGATGCGCAAGCCCGACAGCAGCGACTGGATCTCCTGCGACGGGATCCCGGCAACCGCCGCTTCGGCGAGGACATGGGCGAAGGTGCCACGCAGCGCATCGCGGCCCCGCGTGCGCTCGATCTGGCGGCGGCGGCGCATCGCGGCATTCTGATCGGCGATGGAGAGAAGCTGGAACCAGATGCCTTGCGCCTGGAGCGCGCGGGCCATCAGCTCGGGAGTGAAGCCGGCAATATTCGCGCCGCCGAGCAGAACGGGCTCGATC
>JBAUOI010000294.1:0-1984 GCA_049579665.1 Methyloceanibacter sp. | reverse complement strand
GGAGAGGATAAAGGTGGTCAGCGGACATGGGATAAGGCCGGTGGCCACGGCGAGTCCCTTTCCGCTCCATGCGTGACCGTGTTGCTGCATGCGGGTTGACCGAACGAGAAGCCAAGTGCCAATGAGCACGACCAGAACGGCGCTTGCAGCTTCGAAGCTAGGTGCCCGGCCCCCAGCCGCCACTGAGCGGCTGATTACCGCAATCCCCGCCAGCACCAGCACCACCGCTGATCCAACATGTGTCAGTGCGAGCAGCGTGCCCGTAACAATACCTTCGCTCCAGCGGCCTGGTTGGCCGAGATGGTAAGAGACCAGCACGCTCTTACCGTGACCCGGCATCAGCGCATGTACAACGCCAAACACGAATGCCAATGCGACGAGCGCCAGTAGTCCGTTGAGGCTTGTGGTCGAGTGCATGCTTTCGGCCATACCGCCGTATAGCCATCGCTGCACCGCAACTAGCCAATCCATTTCCGAACCTGCATCAAGCGGCCAAAGAAGATGTGCCTCGGTGTCCGCAGGCATGAATCTCCAGCGTCATGTGGGAGAGGCTTAGGCCGCGAAGCCGAGCCTTATACGCATCTGGAGTCTGCGGGGAGTCAGACACAATTGAGGCGATGACACCGACATGCCCTGGACCCAAGCGCCAGACATGCAGGTCTGCCACCCGATCTGTACCAACCTCCAATCGCTCCTTGACCTGTTGTCCTAAGCCTGTGTCAGGAATGATGTCGAGCAAGACAGCTCCCGATGACCGCATCAGCCCGAATGACCAAAAGGCAATCACGAGCGCACCAACGATACCCATCATGGGGTCCATCCACACCCAGCCGTAGAGCCGACCTGAGAGAAGAGCGACAATCGCCAAAACGGAGGTCAGCGCATCCGCCAGAACATGCAGATACGCCCCGCGGAGATTGTGGTCGTGACCGTGGTTATAGCCATCGTGATCCTGCTCATGTTCGTTCCGTAGAAGCCAAGCACTTCCGAGGTTCACGGCGAGACCCACCGCGGCTACAGCAATTGCCCAGTCAAAGCTTATGGGCACCGGGCTGAACAGTCGCAGAGCCGACTCGTAAGCGATCACGAGCGCGATCAAGGCGAGAATTATCGCACTCGAAAATCCAGCAAGCTCACCGACCTTCCCCGTGCCGAAGGCGAAACGCTCATTGTGGGCCTGCCGCCGCGCGAAGCGGTAAGCCAAAGCAGCAATGGCAAGCGCTCCGGCGTGGGTCGACATGTGCCAGCCGTCGGCGACAAGCGCCATCGAACCGAAGATCATCCCCCCGACGATCTCGACCACCATCATGATGGCTGTCAGCGCAACGACAAACCAACTCCGCCGCTCATTCTCATCATGCCGTGGTCCGAGAAAGACGTGCTCGTGCCGCCATGAGTCCAGCGTTTGGGTGTGCATCTGAAATCTCCTTGTTCTGGAGAGATTCTATCCACGCCCCCCGCAACCGTCACCGTCTGCTTCTGGCACGTTGCAGACATTGATGCCGACTCTGAGCATGTCCGCTCTTGGGGGGGTAAAGCGGACATGCTCCCGACCAAAGCTGCTGAACGTCAGAAAGTCCTTGCCAAGGCGCCGTCCACACGTGACCCATAGCCGACATTCCAGTCGCCGCGACAGCGCACGAAAACGCAGCCTCAGCGGGCTCAAAACCGACTTAGAAGGCAGCTTAGTGCGAAGCTGCTGCGGTCAGCGTCTTCTTCGCATCAATGCGGATTCCTTCCAATTCAGAGAGTGCATCGTCCATAAACTCATCGATTTCCGCTTCGGTCATCAGATGCACGGAGATTGCGAGATCCGGAGCCCGACTGAGAACGCTCGACTTCACATAGATCTGCACGTAAGCAGCGGTGCCAGTTTCGTTTTCGCCGCCACATCGATGGAAACCGAACTTTCCCTTCGTCATTCCACGCTCCTTTCCTTGTGGAGCCGTCAGCCTTTGCGGCTCGTTGTTAATGCAGCCGCGAG
>JBAUOI010000293.1:0-1548 GCA_049579665.1 Methyloceanibacter sp. | reverse complement strand
CGGTAAGACCGAGCAGGTCGCCTTCTGCCCCGGCTTCGCCCGCGGTCTTTCCTTCTGGCGCGGCTATGCGCTGGTGGCGACCTCGCTGCCACGCGACGGGGAGTTTATGGGGCTGGAGCTTGAGGCGAACGTCAAGGCGCGCGACGGCGAGCCGCCCTGCGGCGAGTATATCATCGACATCCGGAACGGCGACATCCTGCATTGGATCCGCTTCGACGGCGCGGTGCGCGAGCTGTTTGACGCCGCCTTCATTCCGGGAGTGAGAGCGCCAATGTGCGTCGGCCTCGGCAATCCGGAGATGCGCACGTTGATTACCTTCGACGGCGCGGTGTCAGGTTCGGCCGCGCAAGCCGTGGCCTAATTCTTGGGTTTAGCGAAGGATGCGGTCGAGATCGGGGTCGCCGGTCCCGTCGCTGTCGCCTTGCTCGGCGGCACCCGCTTCGGGAGCAGGCTTCGGCCGCGAGCTGTCTTTCTTGCCTGAGCGCTGCTTGTTCGATTGCGGCTTCGCGTCATCCCCGCCATTGCCGTTGCGCGGCCCGATCTGGACATTGCCGAGGAAGCGGCCGATCGCCTCGCCGACCGGCTTGCCCTTGAACTTCTTCTGCAACGCATCGCCGATCTGATTGATGGTTTTTCCGGCCTTCTCGGGGTTGGCGAACATGCTCTTGATCTCGGGCCTGATGGTCGGCCGATCGAGCGGGCCCTCGATGCGGACCGGCACCGAGATCCCCGCGAGATCGTTGGCCCCGCCCTGCCCTTGCGACCCGGCCACAATCTCGGGGTTCGCCAGCATGTTGATCGTGCTTTGCGTGAGATCGACGGTGCCCGCGGCAGACACTGTGAGCAGTGGGCTCGTCATCTGCAGATTGCTGGTCTCGGCGATGCCGTTTTTGATGGTAAAAGCGCAGCCGAGATCGCTGAACACCGTCTTGTTTCCAGGCCCCTGGCGCATTTCCGGAATCTGACCCTCGCCGATCTGGCTGATCATCTCGGTGAGGTTGATGCCGTCGATCGCGCCATCGCTCACGGCGAGGCTGCCCTGGCCTTGCAGCGAGGACTTTATCTCTTCCGAGTTCGTGCCTGAGCCGGCGATCTGCAACGCGAGCTTGGCGTGGCCTTCGAGCATGCTGAACTGGGCGGCGTCAGAGAGCAGCGTCTTCGCCTGCACGCCATCAAGACGGAAATCGCCGGTGAACTCGGGAACCGGCTTCGATGCATCGAACATGAGCTTGCCGGTGGCGTGCCCGTCATAGAGATCCATGCCGCCGAGCGTTGCGTTCAGCACGCCATCACGGAAAGCCAGGCCGAGCGAGCTTGGCCCGAGCTCGAGATGCGCCACGCGCGTCTTGCGCACGTTGAGATTGACGTCGGCATCGAAATTGGCGGGCGAGGCAACCGGCGCGGGCTGCGGAGCGATCGCAGGGGCTTGCCCCGACGAGGCGGCGTCCGGAGCTGGCGGCGAGGCCTCGGCAGGCGCCGGTTCGGCCGCTTGTGGGGTTACTTCGCCGCCTTGATCGCCCTCAGGCTTGCTGAACCAATCCTTCGGGG
>JBAUOI010000292.1:0-1680 GCA_049579665.1 Methyloceanibacter sp. | reverse complement strand
GGCATCATCCGCACCTTCCAGCAGCCGCGCATCTATCGGGAGATGAGCGTCGCGGCCAATATGCTGGTTTCGGCAGCGATCAGGCGCTCCTCCTTTGCCGGTCTGTTCGGCCGCCCGCCGCATGATGCCGAAGCGCGCGGCGCCGAGCTGCTCGATTTCGTCGGGCTTGCCGCGAAGCAAGACACGCTCGCCGGCGATCTGTCCTTCGGCCAGCAGAAGCTGCTCGAGCTTGCCATGGCGCTGGTCAACGACCCCGAGCTGCTGCTGCTCGACGAGCCGACCGCCGGCATCAATCCCGTGCTGATCGGCAGCCTGATCGACCGGCTCAAGGCCGCTAATAAGGAGCGCGGCCTGACCCTCCTCGTCATCGAGCACAATATGCCGGTGATCATGGGCCTGGCCGAGCACATCTATTGTCTCGCCCATGGCAAGCTGCTCGCCGAAGGCCCGCCGCAACAAATCAAGCGCGACGCCAAGGTGCTCGACGCCTATCTCGGGGCGGCATGATGGCGAGGGTGAAGGCCAAGCGTGGGAAGAGACGAAGCGACAACACCGTCTCCATCGCCGAACTTGACCGGCTCGCCGGTGCTACGCCGCTCTTGGCGATCGACGATCTTCATGCCGGCTATGGGCGGATGGAGGTGCTGCGCGGCGTTTCGCTCCGCGTCGCGCGCGGCCGCTCGCTCTGCCTGGTTGGCCCGAACGGCGCCGGCAAATCGACCGTGCTCAACGCCATCTATGGTTTCGCCCGTATCTTCTCAGGCACGATCACCCTGTCGGGCCGCGACATCGCCAAGCTGCCGCCGAGCGAAAAACTGAAAGCCACGCGGCTCGCTTACGTATTGCAGCGGGATTCGGTGTTCCCCGACATGACGGTCGAGGAGAATTTGCTGATGGGCGGTTATCTGCTCGAGCTGCCCTCCGAAGCGAAGCAGGCCGCCGAGACGGTGCTCGATCGCTATCCGGCGCTCAAAGCGCGACGCGGCGAGCGCGCCCGCGTGCTCTCGGGCGGCGAGCGGCGACTGCTCGAAATCTCGCGCGCTCTGATCATGGACCCTGAGGTCGTGCTGATCGACGAGCCGTCGATCGGGCTTGAGCCGCGCGCGATCGATATGATCTTCGAAATGTTGCGCGATCTGCGCGACGCTCGCGGCAAGACGCTCGTATTGGTCGAGCAGAATGCGCGCAAGGGTCTCGACTTTGCCGATGTGGGTTATGTGCTGGTGGCGGGGCAGCTGGTCAAAGCGGGCCCGGGCAACGAGCTGCTCGTCGATCCCGAGATGGGGAGGTTATTCCTCGGCGGCGATTAGAGCCCGTCGCCGGCGTAGACCGTGGCCTCGCAGGGCCGCGACGCCTTCTTGAACAGCGCGCAGGCTTGCGATGCCTCGTCGGCGCTGGAGAAGGGACCGGCGATCAGCCGCCATTTCTTGTCCGGCGCGAGCACGCGGCGCGGCTGAAGACCGGCGACGAGCGCGGCGTGATTGGTAAGAAATTCGCGCCACAGCGGCCGCAATCCGTCCTGCTTGGCAACCGTGCCGATCTCGATGCCGTAGCGCGTCGATCCATCATTGGCTGCGGGCGGCAACGCAACCGGATCCAAGGCAGCACTCTCGGTCGGCGCCGGCGTTGACGGCGTGGGTGTTGACGGCGATGACGGCGCCGGTGACGAGGGGCTCGCGG
>JBAUOI010000291.1:0-4041 GCA_049579665.1 Methyloceanibacter sp. | reverse complement strand
GTGCCGCTCGCGGAGGTCGCGGATCTCCGGCGCGACACGGCAACCGATCAGATCGCCGAGATGCTGGCGGCATTGCCGCCCAGGCCCATCACCAGCGACAAGAGCGAGGCGGCGACCACGGAGGTTGCAACCGCGCTCGCGGCCGAACCGGCCGCACCGCCTGCGCCTCCCGCAAGCGATGCCACTGAGGTCGCAACCGAGACTGTGGCAACGGTGCTTGCCGCAGCACAGCCTGCGCCCGCGCCTGTACCGGCACAAGCGGCAGCGCCAAAGGTCGCCGAGGTCGTCGTTGCCCCGCCACCCTTGCCGCGCCGGAAACCTGCCGCGCCGCAGCCCGAGCCTAAAGCGGTGGTTCGTCCGGCCGAGCCGCAAGCCGCTCCGTCGAAGCAGGAAGTGGCGAAGCAGACCGTCGCGCCACAGAAGCAAGCCGTCGCTTCGCAAGAGACAGGGGAGCCCCGCAGCGGCTCGGGGCTTTGGCGCCCGATGGCGCTTGCCCCGGCCGACAAGCCGGCGCTTAAGGTGCCCACGGCTCGGCCGAACAATGCCGCCTATGGAAGCCAAGTTTGGGCCGCGCTCGGCCGGCATAAGCCTCGGGCCGGTGTGCGCGGCAGCGCCACGGTTGTTTTCTCAATCGGTGAGAATGGCGGCTTGCGCGGTGTGAAGGTGGCGCGATCGAGCGGCAATGATCGGATCGATCAGCTGGCGTTGCAGACGGTACGCAGTGCCGCCCCCTACCCGCCTCCGCCTGCCGGCGTGGCGACCTATACGATCCGTATCGATTTCCAATAACGATCCGGGCTTGGCTCGTTCTTGCTCAGCGCTTCTCCGGCGCCGCGATGCGCGTGGTGGTATGCGCCCCCGATCGTCGCGGGCCGCCAACCAGCCAGGTCACGCTATCGCTCCGGCTCGGCGCCGTTTGCCCGTCGTCGGACACGGCATGCGCGCCGTTTCGGGGCTGAGGTCCGCCCACCATCTGCGAAACTGCCCCGCCCCAGCCGGCGGGCCGGGAAAGATGCTCAGGCAGGACGGTGAGCGCATCGCCAAGCGCCTCGTCGATCTGGGCTTGGGTGAGGTTCCGCGCCTCGGCCAGGTTCGCGCCTGAGAGATTGGCGCCACCGAGTCTCGCGCCGGCAAAATTGGCGCGCTCGAGCAACGCCTCACTGAGGTCCGCCCCGCTCAAATTCGCCCGTTCAAGCCGAGCGTCGCTGAGATCCGCCTCCGACAGATCGGCCATTTCGAAATTGGCCCCTGTCAGAGTGGCGAAGCGCAACGAGGAATGTCGCAGCCGGGTGAAGGAGAAATTGATCGGCCCGCCGCTGATCGGCCCCATCTGCCGTTCAGCGACACTCAGCGCGATGCCAGTGAGGTTGGGAGTGAGAGACGGATTTTGCGCGCGCCATTGGTTCCACGACCGCGGGCCGCGACGCAACGTCTCGACATGTTTGGAGTCCGAGGACAACGCCACGCACGCAACGAAAAAACAAACGCAACTCACACGAACACGACTGAAAGACGGTACGCAAACAACAGAGAGACAACACAACGAAGCGACCAGTCTAGGCACAAGCCCAAGCGACCGACAAGCGTCGCCGGGTTGAAGCGCGCGAACAATGCCCATTTGTGACATTCGCGCAACGTTGCGCTCAACAAGAAGCCAAAGAGCCGCCTCTAAGGGCGGCTCTCGACTTCAAATTACGAAATGATCGCCGATGCGGCGCAGAGCTCAGCCGCCGATGCGGGCAGTCCCCGAGCGGCCATCGTTGCGCGTCCAATGCACGGTCGCGCCGTCGCGCGTCAGCTTGTAGCAATAAGACTTGCCCTCCATCCAGCTCGACCATTGCTGGCAGAGCTGATCGCCCGAGACCCACCATTTGCCGCGGTCCTGGGTTCCATCGCCGCGCGAGAAGCTCGCGGCGACAGTACTCATCTTGCCGGACATGCGGCCGTTGGCGGCGTAGCTGATCGGCAGCTCGAAGCCGGAAATATTCAGAAAGATGGTCTTGCCGCTGATGGCCTTCTTCAGCTCGTCGCCGGCCAGCGTGGTGGGCTCGGCAAGAGCGGCGGTGGCCGTGAGCGCAAAGCCAGCCGCGATTACACATGCTCCGATTTTCATCGCTTCCCCTTAGTCTTCAAATTGACACATGAGATCGAGCGATAGGCTGGCCCAAACTAGGTGAAACTTGGGCCAAGCCAAGCAAATTGCGTGACAAAGTTAAGGTAATTTCCGACCTGGCTGAATTTTCAGCCTTTTGGCGGGCTTTTCGCCTTCGCGTTTGCTTGCGCGGCGCGCCGTCGTTTGCGCGACGCCAGGACATTGACCACCTCGACCGCGGCGGCGAAGCCCATGGCGAAGTAGATGTACTGGCGCGGAATATGGAAATGCATGCCGTCGGCGATCAGCGCGGCGCCAATCAACAGCAGGAAGGAAAGCGCGAGCATCTTGGTGGTCGGATGGCGCTCGATGAAATGGGCGACCGGCTCGGAGGCGAAATACATCACCAGAATGGCGACGGCGACTGCGGCGATCATCACCTCGACATGATCGGCCATGCCGACGGCGGTGATGATGGAATCGATGGAGAAGACGAGGTCGATCACCGCGATCTGGAGAATGGCCGAGGTCATGGTGTCGGCGACAGGCGAAGGACCGCCCTCCTCTTCATCGCCTTCGATGTCCTGATGGATCTCCCGCGTGCCCTTGACCAGGAGAAACAAACCGCCGGCAATGAGAATGAGATCGCGCCAGGAGAAGTCGTAGCCGGCAATGCTGAAGATCGGCGTGGTGAGATGAATCATCCAGGCAATGCCGCCCAGCATGATCACCCGGAACACCAGAGCGAGCGAAAGCCCGATGCGCCGCGCCGTCAGCCGCTTATCGGCAGGCAGCCGCGATACGAGGAGGGAGATGAACACGACATTGTCGATGCCGAGCACGATTTCCATCGCGCTCAAGGCGATGAAGCTTGCCCAGGCATCGGGGTTGGTCAGCCAGTCGAGCATGCGGTTGGCGGTTGGATCAGGTGGCGTGCGATGGGTGGGGCGATGCTTTGAATGCCCAGTTTAGCTGGTAATCCCGTTCCACGGTCAAGAGCGGATGTGGTGCTTCAGGCAAGCGAGCGGTAGAGGCCAAGGCCCGCAAGATAGAGGGCGGTGGCAAGGAGAAGTGCCTGCACCCAGAGCGGCGACGGAAAGGGACTGGCGACGGCAATTGCGGCGGCTCCCGCCCACAGCACGGTGACGAGGCAGGTGAGCGGCCGCAGGCGCGCGACGCGAAAGGGATGCACCGCAAGCACGGGTACGAAAGTGGCAAGGACGAACAGCACGACGACGACGAGCGCGACATCAGGCGGAAGGCCGAGCGCGAACAGATAAAGCAGCACGATGTTCCAGATCGCCGGGAAGCCGACGAAATAGCCCTCCTCCGTCTTGCTCTCTAGATCGGCAACATGGAACAGGCTCGACAACAGGATCGCCGCCGCGGCAGGCAGCCGCGCCCCCTCCGGCAAAAGCTGCGCCTCGGTCAGCGCGTAAGCGGGGACGGCGACATAAGTGAGATAGTCGACGATCAGGTCGAGGCGCTCGCCGCTGAAACGCGACAGGACGGTCTTGACGTTGAGCTTGCGCGCGATCGGACCGTCAGCCGCGTCGACGATCAGGGCCGCGCCCAGCCAGACGAACATCATCTGCCAGTCGCCCTGATGCACGGCGCGGAGCGCGAGCAGCGCAAGCACGGCTCCGCTTGCAGTCAAAAGATGCACCGAAGCGGCGCTGAGCCGCGCGATCATGTGGATGTGGCGCGATGGTGCGGCCGTGTTTTCAATCGGCGCATGATCTTTTCGGAAACCGGATGCCACGTTTCCGGATCATGCCCTAGAAGCGGCGCTTGACTTTGCCGATGACGGAGACGTCGCCATTCTCGTCGAGCGTATCGATGTCGTCACTGCCACCCAGCTGCAATTGCTGCTCATCTTGGCCATAGAGCACGTCGAGGCCGAAATTGAGCTTGGGCAGGACGGTATAGCCGAACAGATTCAACCCTCC
>JBAUOI010000290.1:0-3143 GCA_049579665.1 Methyloceanibacter sp. | reverse complement strand
GAGCAACGTCGCTCACTCCATCGGTCTCATTGTCAACGAGGCGCTGACTAACGCGATCAAACACGCTTTTCCCAACGGGCGTGCCGGCTGCATTCGCCTTTCGCTGAAGAAGGAGGCACCCTGGCGTGCCTATTTGGCGATTGCGGATAATGGAGTGGGGTCAAGCGTCCACGCTTCCAATGGCTTGGGCCTCTACCTCATGCAAGGCGTGGCAGCCAGATTTGGTGGGCACATCTCGCAGCGTCGTTCCGAAGAAGGATTCTGTCTTCGATGCGATTTCCCGCTAGTCAACAAGCTTCACCCAAAGCCACGCAGTGAGGACCACAGCCCGTGGCCCATCAGTTTTAGCGAACTTGCATCCCGGGTCAGTCTCGGTTTTTCGGACGATCGGATCGCCGCAGAACTCGGCGTAGAACCCGCGAAAGTGTCCGCGCTTAGGGCTTATTACGGATTGGGCGAGAGTGCACAGTTCGGTCCTGTCTAAACAGGAAAAGCCAGAATCTCACTCTTAGCGGACTTTTCCTCTCTTCAAAAAGTCAGGGCGGGTTTGAGTTATTGGAGCATCTCGACATGAGGCGACTGCTGCTTTGTTTGTGGTGGATCGGTGGAGTGTTTTACACCGTCGCCACATTGCTCTTGGTGGACACGGTCTATTTCTCAGGCCAGCGCGAGAGTCGGGATGCTCCGATTTCGTCCTCGATCCCTAGTGCCACCCTCTTTCCAGCGCCGCCGATATTCAAACCCGAGAAATTGGGGGAGGTTGCTGGGATTGCCCAGCTCGATTCATTGGTTCCCTATCCATCGCTCGCGTTGGCGGGCACACATGCGGCTGGGGACGATGAGAAGGACTCGTCGGAAAGACTTGGAAGCTCAGTTTCTGAGTTCGAGACGGAGGGTGCTGAACGCTTGAAGGTTAGGTCCGCGGCCAAAATACGCAGCGGACCCTCCTCTCGGGCCGTGATCATTGGGACGGCGCAGGCCGGTGCGGAGCTTGAGGTCGCCTCGCGTGAAGCCGGGTGGGTCCGATTTGTTGATCCCGCTACCTCGAATACGGGATGGATTCATGAAGGGCTCTTGGATCCGCTGATAGCGGACTCGGTGCCGCCGACCGCGGAAAAGTCTGTGACCGCTTCTGCCGATGAACCCGCCAAGCCTAAGGTTAAGGGTCATACACGGAAAGTTCCTCGGCCGGTGGCTTCACGTCGTGCCCCCAAGCAGCAGTTTGGCGTTCGCCCCTCTCTCTCGGGAAACGCCGAGCTTCCGTCAGACGAGGAGTTTGGGCCGCGGAAGCGAGGAGCTGGTTTTTTCGGAAGAAGACGGATTGTCCAACAAGGCTTTCTCAGCCAGCGCCACGGAGTTCAAGGCTATGAATAAGCAGCATCGCATTCCGCTGTTTTCACTAATCGCCCTCTTGGGCGTAGCGCTGGCACCTGGAAGACTCGCCGCGGAGCCTGCGTCCGCGGCCGGTACGATCTACGTCGGCGGCGACATCGTCACTATGAATGATGCCCAGCCGGAGGCCTAGGCGGTCGCGGTCAAGGACGGCAAGATTCTCGCTGTGGGTGACCGCAAGGCGCCTTGGGCGGGCGCGCCGTTGCTTTCGTAGCGAGGGCTAATTGGGCCATTTGTGATCGGCCAAAGGAGGCGTTTATGGCACTTCATCAATGCGCCACGTGGGCCGGTGCAGTGTGCGCGGCCGCGTTGTCGTATTCTGCGCCGGTTCAGGCGGAAGACACCAAGCCCAACATCGTCATCATCCTTGCCGACGATCTTGGCAATGCCGACCTCGGCTATCGCGGCAGCGACATCAGGACTCCGAATATCGATAAGCTCGCGAGCGAAGGCGTGCGGCTTGAGTCGTTTTACGGCATGCCGGTATGCACGCCGTCTCGTGCCGAGCTCCTGACCGGCCGGTATGCCATGCGGTACGGCCTTGAGACTCTGGTCATCTTTCCCAGCCATACCTACGGCCTTCCGACTGACGAGCTTACGCTCCCGCAAGCCTTGAAGGACGCCGGTTATGACACGGCGATGGTGGGCAAGTGGCATCTCGGCCATGCCGATCAGAAATACTGGCCGCAGAACCGGGGCTTCGATCATTTTTACGGCAACCTCGTCGGCGAAGTGGACTACTTCACCAAGGAACGGGGCGGCATCGTCGATTGGCAGCGAGACGGCAAGTTCTTCAAGGAAGACGGCTACTACACCGACCTGATCGGCAACGAGGCCGTCAACATCATTGACCACCATGTCACCTCGAAGCCTCTGTTCCTTTACGTCGCTTCGCTCGCGCCCCACGCGCCCTATCAGGCACCGAAGGTGTCGATCGACTCCTACAAGGATCTTGCCGGCGATATTCACCGGCACACTTATGCCGCTATGATCACTGAGCTCGACACGCAAGTCGGACGGATCGTTGATGCGCTCAGGCAGAAGGGCATGCTCGACAACACGCTAATTATTTTCAGCAGCGACAACGGCGGCGCCACCAGCGCCCTGTTCGCGACGGGCGCGCGGTCTCCGGAAGAGCGTGAGGAAAGCGGCGGCGTTGGACTCGAGGAGGAGCCTCCGGCCTCCAACGGCAACCTTCGCGGCGGCAAGGGCTCGCTGCATGAAGGCGGAGTTCGGGTTCCGACCATCTTTTATTGGCCGGCCAAGCTCCAGCCGAGAGTTGTGGATGAGCCGCTGGCCATGGTGGATGTAATGCCGACGGTGCTTGCGCTTGCCGGAGCGCATGGCAGCGAAGACCATCCTTTCGACGGCAAGGACATTTGGCCGACCTTGGCTGAGGGCAGGCTGTCCCCACACGAGGATATCCTTATCAACGTCGAGGCGTTCCGCGGCGCGATCCGCAAAGGCAACTGGAAGCTCGTCAAGATCGCGTTGCTGCCGGGGAAGACAGAGTTGTTCGATCTGTCGAAGGATCCCGGCGAGCAAAACAACGTCGCCGATAAGTTCACCGACATTGCTGCCGATCTGGAAGCGCGTCTCCTTGCATACGCCAAAGAGAAGAAGCCGAGCGAGTGGATCAAGGCGCAGCCTTCCTTCCTCGGCGCGCAGGGCAAGACGATCTTCGATCCGGATTTCGACATCGATGACGGCGGGCTGCCCCATGAGAAGCCGGCGCTGCCTCCAAGCTGAGC
>JBAUOI010000289.1:0-2157 GCA_049579665.1 Methyloceanibacter sp. | reverse complement strand
GCTCAGCTCGGTCGCCTCGTTCCGCGACATCACCGGGCCGTATCGCGTTGAGCATTTCAACCTGTTCCCCTCGGCGGCCGTGCAGGGCGGCACCAAGCCCGGCTATTCGACGGGTTACGGGCTCGCCGCCATGGAGCAAATCGCCCAGAAGCTGCTGCCCGACGGTTATTCCTTCGCTTGGACCGAGCTCGCCTATCAGGAGAAGGCGGCCGGCAACACCGCCATCTTCGTGTTCGGCGCGTCGGTGATCTTCGTGTTTCTGTTGCTCGCGGCGCAATATGAGAGCTGGGCTCTGCCCCTGGCGGTGATCCTGATCGTGCCGATGTGTCTGCTCGCGGCGGTGAGCGGCCTGCTGATGCGCGGCATGGACGTGAATATCCTGGCGCAGATCGGCTTCGTCGTGCTGATCGGCTTGGCGGCCAAGAACGCCATTCTGATTGTCGAGTTCGCACGACAGAACGAGGAGCATGGCGAGGACCGCTTCCAGGCGGCGACCGAAGCCGCGCGCGTGCGCTTGCGCCCGATCCTGATGACGTCGTTCGCCTTCATCCTCGGCGTGCTGCCGTTGGTGATCGCGACCGGCGCCGGCTCCGAGATGCGCCAGTCGCTCGGCACGGCCGTGTTCTTCGGCATGATCGGCGTCACCGTATTCGGCCTGATCTTCACGCCGGTGTTCTACGTGGTGGTGCGGCGCTTCGCGGCGAAGCCGCACGCTCACGGCACGCAGGCGGCCCCGGCTGAGTGACGCTTAAGGCACGAGCACAACCCTGAAGCGGGCCTTGCCGCTCAGCATGCGCTGATAGGCTTCCGCCGCCTTGGTCAGCGGATAGGTCTCGATCATCGGCGCCACGCCGGTCAGCGCGCTGAAGCGCAGCGTATCCTCCGAATCGGCCGAGGTTCCCGACGGCCAGCCCCTGACGCCCCGCCGCGCGCCGATCACATGGAACGGGTTCACCTCGATCGGCTCGGGCGAGGCGCCCACCACCAGCAGCGTGCCGTCGATGCCGAGCCCGTCGATCAGCGGCGTCATCGCCTTGCCGCTGGTCACCGTGGCGAGGATCACCTTGGCGCCGCCGAGCGCCATCAGCTCTTTCGCCGCATCCTGCGTCTCGCTGTCGATATAGCGATGCGCGCCGAGCTGGAGCGCAAGCTTCTCCTTGTCTTTACCGCGGGCGATGGCGACGGTGTGAAATCCCATGCGGCGCGCGAACTGCACGGCGAGGTGGCCAAGGCCGCCAATGCCCTGAATGGCGACCACATCGCCAGGCTTCGCGCCGGCATTGCGTAGCGCGTTGAAGGTGGTGATGCCGGCGCAGAGCAGCGGCGCGGCTTCGGTGGCGTCAAGCTCGTCGGGAATCGACGCCAAGGCGTCGATCGGCGCGATCATGTAGTCGGCATAGCCGCCGTCATAGTGCAAGCCTGGGACTTTGAGATTGCGGCAGGTAATAAAGTCGCCGCGCCGGCAGCGATCGCAGACGAAGCAAGCGCCGCCGAACCAGCCGACGCCGACTCGCTGCCCGACTTTCCACGTGGTGACATCAGCGCCGATCGCATCGATCCGGCCGGCGACCTCATGGCCCGGCACCGCCGGATAGTGCACGCCGGGAAAGGCCCCGGTCGCGGCGAACACGTCGCTATGACAGATGCCGCAGGCCTCGACCTTGATGCGCACCTGGCGCGGGCCTGGCTCGGGGTTCGGGCGCTCGACGAGTTCGAAAGGTGCGTTTGGCTTGGCGATCTCGATGACGCGCATGGTGGCGAACTCCTTGGGGCAGGGGACCGACTCAACCGAAGATATGGGCCTCGCTGAGGCCGTTGAAAATCGATTGCACCGCGAGTGCGGCAAGCAGGACGCCGAACACGCGCACAATCACTTTCCGCGCCGTCACGCCAATGAAGTGATGGATCTCCTGGGCGGTAAGGAGAAGCACGAGCGTCACTGCCATCACCGCGATGATCGCCGCGACGACCGCGCCGAGCAGGATGAGATCGCCCCTGGTGCCGGCTGCGAGCACGATGGCGGATGTCATGGCGCCGGGTCCGGCGAGCAGGGGGGTCGCCAGCGGGAACACGGCGATCTCGGCATGGCGCTCCGCCTTGTCCTCGGCCTCCTCGCTTTCCTTGTGGGTGAGCGCAACCGGGGCCGGACGTTTGGAG
>JBAUOI010000288.1:0-2399 GCA_049579665.1 Methyloceanibacter sp. | reverse complement strand
GCTCGACGATGACGGCGGCGATGGTCGAGGCGTCGTGCAGCGCGACGAGCCGCTCCAGATCGTCGGCAAGCTCGGCGCCATGCTCCGGCTCGCCACGGCTGAATGCGTTGCGCGCCAAGTCGTGGGTGTGGCGAATATGGTCGACGCCGGACAGAAGCGTGCCGAACCATTTGCGGTTGTTGGCGATGCCGCCGACCGAGGTGCCCCCGAAATTGACGCCGTGATAGCCGCGCTCGCGGCCGATCAGGCGGACTTTCGAGGCGTTGCCTTTTGCCCGGTGATAAGCGAGCGCCATCTTCAGTGCGGTCTCGACCGACTCGGAGCCGGAGTTTGTAAAGAACACATGGTCGAAGCCCTGCGGGGCGATGTTGATCAGCTTCGAGGCGCATTCGAACGCTCTGGGATGACCCATCTGGAACGTGCCGGCGAAATCCAGTTCGCCGACTTGCTTGCGGATCGTCTCGACGATGTGCGGCCGGCAGTGACCGGCATTGACGCACCACAGCCCGGACGTGCCGTCGAGCACGCGGCGTCCGTCGTCGGTCGTGTAATGCGTGCGCTCGGCGCTAACGATCAGGCGCGGCGCCCTCTTATATTGGCGGTTCGCCGTGAACGGCATCCAGAATGCTTCGAGATCGTTGGTGGCGAGCCTTGCGCTCATGTCGGTGCCTGTTGAATTTAAGTGGAGCTCTCACGCGACCCGGGTCACGGCTTCGGTGAGGCTTGCTTCGAAGATGTCCATGCCGTCACGCACGAGTTGATCGCTCGCGGTGAGCGGCACGAGGAAGCGGATGACGTTTCCGTAAGTGCCGCAGGATAGAAGAATAAGTCCATTCTCGTTGGCTACCTTCATCAGCGCCTGGGTCAGCTGGGGCGCCGGCTCGCTGCTGGCGGTATCCTTCACAAGCTCGATGGCGCACATGGCGCCCAGGCCCCGCACGTCCCCGACGCAATTCAGGTTCGAGCGGTCCTTGATCTGATTGCAGCGGTCGATAATGATCTTGCCGATGGCATTGGCGCGATCGCAGAGCTTCTCCTCCTCGATCGCATCGAGCACGGCATGGGCGGCGGCGCAGGCCACCGGATTGCCGGCATAGGTGCCGCCAAGACCGCCGGGGCTCGACGCATCCATCACGTCGGCGCGCCCGGTGATCGCCGAGAGCGGCAGGCCGCCGGCCAATCCCTTGGCCATGGTCACGACATCAGCCTTGACGCCCACATGCTCAAGCGCGAACATCTTGCCGGTGCGGGCAAAGCCCGTCTGAATTTCGTCGGCGACAAGCAGGATGCCGTGCTCGTCGCACAGCGCTCGTAGCGCGCGCAAGAAATCGAAGGGGGCGAGATAGAAACCGCCCTCCCCCTGCACCGGCTCGATGATGATGGCGGCGATGCTCGACGGGTCGGCGATATATTTGAACAGGGCCTTCAGCGCGTCGAGGCTCTGCTCGCCGCTCACCCCGTGATAGGTGTTGGGAAAGGCGACGTTGTAGACGTCGGCCGGGAACGGCCCGAAGCCCTTCTTGTAAGGCACAACCTTGCCGGTCAGCGCCATGCCCATAAGCGTGCGGCCGTGAAAGCCGCCGCTGAACGAGACGATCCCCGGGCGGCCGGTGAAGGCGCGCGCGACCTTCACCGCATTCTCGACCGCTTCCGCGCCGGTCGAGACCAGCATGGTCTTTGCGGGGTTTGGTACCGGCGCCAGCGCGTTCAGCCGTTCCGCCAAGCGCACATAAGACTCATATGGGGTGACCTGGAAGCAGACATGGCTGAACGCCTGCATCTGCGCCTCGACGGCGGCCAGGATCTTCGGATGTTGGTGCCCGGTATTGACCACGGCAATGCCGGCGCCGAAGTCGATATAGCGCTTGCCGTCCTCGCTCCAGATCTCCGCGTTCTTGGCGCGCTTGGCGTAGATGGCGGTGGCATGGCCGACGCCGCGCGGCACGGCCGCCATCCTCCGCTCATGCAACTCGGCCGAACTTGGCATCAGGCGTTTCCGTTGTCGGTTCTTATTGGTGAAGCGTCAGGACTGGAGCACGACCGGGCTCGTGCCCACCCAGCTTACCCAGACCTTCTCGCCCCAGCCGAAATTGTCCTGGTCGAAACGCGAGCGGTTGGGACGCGAAATGCGGATCAGCCGACCGTTATCGAGCATCACGTGGTAGATCGAAATATCGCCAAGATAGGAGATTTCCTTGATCTCGCCCTTGGCGACGTTATGGGCTGGCGGGCATTCGGGCACCGCGGGAGGCGCGCCGGCATCCTTGTGCAGGCTCATCTTCTCCGGGCGGATCGCCACCCAGACGGACGACGTCTCCTGACCTGCAACCGAATGGGGGACGTGCACGCGATGCGGTTCGAGCTCTGGGCAGGCCACCGTCGCCTCGTCGGGCTTGTCG
>JBAUOI010000287.1:0-3329 GCA_049579665.1 Methyloceanibacter sp. | reverse complement strand
GGCCAAAAGTTCGTCGAAATCGAAAGGCTTGGTGAGATAGTCGTCGGCGCCGGTCTTGAGGCCCTTGATCTTGTCCTCCAGCGCATCCATCGCCGTCAGCATCAGGATCGGCGTATGGTCGCCCTCGAGCCGCAAGCGCTGGCAAACGTCATAGCCGTGCATATCGGGCAACATCAGATCGAGCACGATCACGTCGAACTCGCCGGTCTTGGCGAGGTCGACCCCCTCGCTCCCCGAGGAGGCGACAGTGACGCCGTGATTCTCGGCGCGGAGCCCGCGGTCGATGAAGTCGGCGACGCGCGGCTCGTCTTCAACGAGGAGAACGTTCACGTGGCTGCCTCCGCGCTGTCGGCCGGCAAGGCGACCGTGACGGTCGTTCCTTCGCCCGGGCTGCTTGCCATTTCGATCCTTCCCTTATGCGCCTCGACGATGGCCTTGGCGACCGGCAGGCCAAGCCCTAAGCCTTCCTCGTTCATCGCCGCGGCTCTGCCGCCCCGGCGGAAACGCTCGAAAATGCCTTCCAGCTCCTCCGGCGGGATGCCGATGCCGCGGTCCGAGACGCGCACCCTGACCTCGCCGTCGGCGCTGGCGATCTCAACCTTCACGGCCCCCTTGGATTTGGAGTAGCGCACCGCATTGTCAAGAAGCACGAGGAAGAGCTGCCTTAACCGTGCCGGATCGCCACGGACCATGTCGTGCGCGGTGCCGTTGACGAAGGCGACATCGACGTTCTTGTCGTGCGCGATCACCTTGGCGTCACCGCAGACTTTCTTCAGCAAATCGCCGAGATCGATGGGCTGCAAATTGAGCCGTGCGGCGCCGGCGCCTTGCCGCGCAATGAACAGAAGATCGTTAACCAGCACGGAGAGATGTTTCGCCTGTTCGACGATGCGCTCGATCGAACGCTTATATTCGGCCACCCGCTTGTTGACGCCGCGCAGGGCGATCTCGCCCTCGCCTCGAATGATGGTCAGCGGCGTGCGTAGCTCATGGCTGATATCGGCAAAGAAGCCGCGCCGGGTTTCGTCGATCTGCCGCAGGGATTCGTTTGCCTGACGCAACTCCTCGGTGCGCTCCTCCACCAGCGTCTCGAGATTGGCGTGCGCGTCTTGCAAGGCCTTCTGGTGGGTCTGCAAATCCCCCGCCATGCGATTGAAGCTTTGGCCGAGATTGGCAAACTCATCGCGGCCGGAGATGGCGATGCGATGGGAGAGATCGCCCTCGGCAAGCTTGCCGGTGCCGCGCATGAGCTCGGCAAGCGGAGAGCGCAAGCCCTGCAACAGTAGCCAGACCAGCGCCAGTGTCGCGAGGATGGCGAGCGCGGCATGGATCTGGCTGATGCGTTCGAGCCGGCTTAGGAGCTGTGCCGCGTCGGCGTCGATCCTGATCACCTCGGCAGTCTCGTCGGCGACGCCCACCTCGATCAGCTCGTTCAGCTTCTGATCGATGCCGCCCTTGAGCAGATCGATCAGCCTCTGCCAGGCGATGTCGGGACGGCCGCGGCTGCGCAACTGCTCAACCTCGTTGAGCTGGTCCAAAGTGTGCTGGAATTCGGTTCGGATCTGTTCGAGACGCGTGAGCTCGGCGGATTCCGCCTTTTGCTCCTCGGGCCCGACGATGGCGAGCTCCTTGTTGCTCAAGTCTTGGAGGGTTGCGAGATCGGAGTCGATCACCTTGTGCAGATAGGCGGCGCCCAGGGGGCGGTCGCTGATTCCCGTCAGCAAGGTGTCGGTCCAGGATTTGAACAGCTGCTGACTATGGCGCGAGAGCTGGAGCTGGCGCTCGAGCTGCTCATGAGCGATGCGCGAACGGGTCAGGTACCGATGCGATTGGGCCACACCCCAATAGGCGAGGGCGGCCGCCGAAAGCGACATGGCAAGAAGCAATCCCGCGGTGATGAGGAGCTTCGTCTGGTAACGCATCGTAATTCTCGAGGCCCCTTTGCCCAAATGAGCCTAGAGGGGGGTGTCATTTCCTCAGACGGGAAGGAAGAGCCGTTCCGCGCCACCGGTAATATCCAAATCCTCTATAGCGCAATTCCCCTGATACTTGAGGGTGTCTTGCGGCATACGTCATGAATTTTTCATCTTGGTGTCAGGCTCTTTTCATGCGTACCCCTGGCGGGCAGGGGCGCAGTGCGCCCCTTGGCAATCCAGGCACTTTTTTTGCCAAGGCTGCCTCTGGGAGATTTGCTAATCTCGGCGGACTAAAAGAATCGGGGACTTAGCAAGGCTGAATTTGGGGGGCTTGCTCTTGCGGTACAATCCTTTTGGACTGCGCCTGGCGCAGCGCTTGGTGTTGTCGGCTGCGGTTTCCGCGCTGGCCACGGCGGGCCTCACCATCGGCATGACCAAACCGGCTCTGGCCGAGTTCGAAATCCAAGAATCTGGGGTCGAAAAGGGCGAGGTCGAGCTCGAATATCGCGGCGCCGTGCATTGGGGCTTCCCTAAGCAGGAACGCGAAGAGGCTGCGTCCGAAGAGGGCGAGGAAGAAGAAGCCGGCGAGGTCGCCGACGAAGAGGAGGAAGGCGAGTTCCTCCGGCAGAGCCACGACTTCGAATTTTCCTACGGCATCACGGAGCGGTGGCTGTTTTCGACCACGCTCGGCACCGACGAGCCGCTCGACGGCGATTACAACGTGAGCTCGGTCGAGGTCGAGATGCAATATGAGATCATCCAACGCGAGGGTAACGGGCTTGGGCTTGCCTTCACCGGCGGCTACGGCTTCGCCACGCGCGGCGGCGAGGCCGACGAGATCGAATTCGGCCCGATCGTCGAGTTGGCCACCGGCAAATTGCTGCTCACGTTCAATCCCTTCTTCAGCGCGCAGGTCGGCGACAATCGGGAAACCGATGGCCTCGGCTTCGAATATGGCTGGCGCGCCGAATACGACTTCGCCAAGCATTGGGGCATCGGCGTCGAGATGTTCGGCGAGATCGAGGACCTCTCCAATGCCGGGTCGTTCGACGACCAGGCGCACAGCCTTGGCCCGACGTTGTTCTACAATCCGGGCGAGGAAGAGGACGAAGGTAAGGGCAAGAATGGCGGCGATGACGAAGACAAGGTCGCCGAGGCGCCGGAGATGGAGCTCTCCTTGAACGTTGGCGTCCAGTTCGGATTGACCGACGTCACCTCCGACACGGCGCTGAAGTTTCAGGGTTCACTCGCATTCTGACGCGCCGTCGGGGTTTACGCTGTCGGCATCCTCCATCTGAATCGCCAAACATTACCGAACGAATTGCCGGATCCTAGTCCTCTTTCTCCTTGTTCGTGATCTTGAAGTCCTTGTCGAGCAGCATGTCAGAGTTGCCGTCCTTGCACTCGACGTCG
>JBAUOI010000286.1:0-3135 GCA_049579665.1 Methyloceanibacter sp. | reverse complement strand
TCGGCGACGACGATCGCGTCAGCTGCTGCTTTGTCCTGCGCTGCGGCCTCGCCCTGCATGGCCGCGTGAGCGGAATGCTCCATCGAGGCGATACCAAGTCCCGCCGCGACAGCAAACGCGACGAGCCCGTAGTGAAAACGAATCATGGGTGTTCCTCCGAATCCGAGAATTGCCTGAGCTAGTGACAAGTCATGGTGGCGGATGTGAGACGTGTCGATGCGTCTTCACCGAGGAATTACAGACCGCAAAAAACAAAAACCCCGGGGCCCGGGGTTTTTGCCAATGTCGGCGGGAGCCGGCCAGCCGGGAGGGGTTGAGGGAGTTTTGTGAGCCGGCCCAGTCTGGCGAGCAAAACTTTTGCGGCGGGGAAAGGTTCCCGGCTTAAGCCGACGCGCGCCCAGGGAACCGGTAATCGAATTGCGACGTTGGGTGACATCGGCGAAAGCACGTCCCGCTCGGAGTCGTGTCAGCGACAGCCGCCGCATTCAGTTAAAGGGGGCGCCGATCCCCAGCAAGGCGCCCCCTTTTGTGTCTTAGCAGCACCATCTCGATCCGTGATTGATGCCAATCCATAGCCAAAAGCTATTGGGAAAGCCCAGCCACTTTTCTCATGCTCAGTCCTGCCACTTGGCCGGTCGGTGGCCTCTCAGACCAGCCGGATTTACAGGAGAGGGCGCGGGCGCCCCAAACCACGGAGTATCCCCATGAAGAAATATCTTATCGCAGCCACTCTGATCGTCGGCTTCTCGGTCCCAGCTCTGGCGGTCGAGACGTTCTTCATCATGTTCGACAACACGATGAAAGGTTGCACCATCATGACCTCCGAGCCGAGCGACAAGCAGCGTTACAAGATGATGGGCAAATATGGTTCGAAGGCCGACGCTGAGACGGCGATGCATTCGATGAAGGAATGCGGATAGTCTCGCTGGCGCATGAGCCCATAGGTTGCGGAGAGGGGGCGCCGAGCCGATCGCTCGGCGCCCTTGTTGCTTTGCCTGAGTCTCTGATTTCAAATTTAAGGAGAGGCGCCGCCGACCGAAAGCGTCACTTACCAGGAGATCGTACCGTGGCGCAGTGCAAGAAATGCGACGAACGCCGCGGCCATCGCCGCCAGCATCGCCCCGCCTGAGATGATCAGCGCCGAGATCGCCCACATCTTCATGGCTTTGACTTCGCCCATAGCGTCCCCGGCTGCGGTAATCGCCTCACGCGCTGTGGCCAGCTGCTCCGCGGCGGCTGCTTCCACCCGAGCCAGCTTTATCTGGTCGAGGTAGCGTTCTACGACGGGCCGGGCGGGATCGCCCCATACGCCCGCGCGAAGGCCAACCTCAATTTGCTCCTCGGACAGTGTCTCAATATCGAGGAACAGCTGCTTTTGGCTCACGCTCATACGCACCCACCCGCGCTGGTGAAGCCCTTGCATCTTACTGCATGATTAGAGCCTCAAACATCCCCCAAACGCCAGAACCCCTATCCCTCTTAAGGGTTCAAAGAATTGTTAGCTTGTGTCGCTATGATTGCGGCATGCACAGCCCCGCAGTGAAAAGTGCCATGCTCTTGATCTTGGCCATGACCCTCGGCTTGAGTTTGGGCGCGGTGACCAAATTCGGCTTCGGCTACGATCTGTCTGCCAAAGCCGATAGTCATTCCCAGAAGGCGACGACCCGAAAGTAGGGGTCCGCATCTGCCAAAAAAGAAGCCCCGACACGGGGGGTTTCGGGGCTTCTCGGGGTTCCGCATTTGGAGGGAACCGGGGGGCGTGAGGGATCGCCCACCCACTCATGATACCGCGTGCACCCGGAAATCGACGCAACCGTTGGAAAAATGGTTACTTTCGATCGGGCCCAGGAACCAAGTCATTCTCGAGCTGGTTTAGTCGCTGATGGTACAGCAGGCTTCTGATTGCCTAGGTGTGGTCGATGAAGCGGCAGTCGTGCTGGGCATTATCGAGGCCCTTCGCCGCGACGATGGCCGGCTCCTGAGGGCTTTTCTGAAGAGGCTGCGAGAGGGGACCGATGCTGAGTCTCACCTGCTCGCCGAGGCGTTACGATCTCATCCAAGACTGCGCGATCTAGTACCGCATTGAAGCGCCACGCAGTCGCACCGATCTGAAGCCGCTCCACTCTAGCAAGCCACTGTTAATCGATGCGCTTCATCATGGCGTCATGGCCCTGACGCCCGAGCAGCACTCACAGATTGCGGCAGTTTACGATAAGGCCGCGGCCGACCATATGGTGCCGCCGCCACAGCGAGCTGCATTTGCCCGCAAGGCAGATTGGTTTCGCATGCTTGCCCGCCTCGGAGCCAAGCAAAAGCCGGTCGCGACGCGACCTCCAAAGCAGTTGCAACAAGCTTCGCCTCATGGCGGTGAGAGTCCTCTTGCCCAGGGTACCAGTACGCCGGGGATGGTCTCAGCCGCGCGGCACCTATTTGCGTGGCAGCAACGTCGGTAGCTTGGCGATATTCCTGGCGACTCGTCGTACCTGAAAGAGAAAGAGCGGCGGCCGGAGCCGGCGCCCTGAGAATTTGCCAGCCATTCAAACTATCCGCCGCCAAATCGTAGCGACTGTCGCTCGTTCGGTTAGGTCCGCCAGACCCGGGGGCCTCATCTGCCCCGGCATCCATGCTCATCATTGCATCCCGGCGAGCGATGGGCCTTGAGGTAGATCAACCCGGTCGGTTTTTTGCCGGCCGTAGGAAAATCAAGTGGTGAGCCCGTCGGGATTCATCCTCGCCCTGTGCTCAACGGGCAACACTCACAATATTTCAGTGGAAGCACGCAATAGTCCCTGGACGCGAGTGCTACTGTTGCTGGGGCGTGTTTCCACGCCAGATAGGGGGGTCGAATGAGTTTTATCTTAGCGATTATGTCCGTGCCACTATTGGCTGCCACGGGCATCTACGATCCGCATGTAATGCGTCATGGCCGCTGCATTGCCGAGCCGGGGAGTTTTGACGCGCTTTACTGCCCGGCACCAACGGCGCCTCAGTATCGGCGCGGTAAGAGATCGGCACGGTAAGACGTCGGTTCGGCAAGAGAACACAACGCGCCGGCTTCCGAATTCACGCACGTCGCGATGCCATCGGCTTTTCCGGCGTCCTCGCGGCGGCACCATTCGCGCGCAGGGCGACAAG
>JBAUOI010000285.1:0-3831 GCA_049579665.1 Methyloceanibacter sp. | reverse complement strand
AGCCGAAGCCGAAGCCGGTGAGCGACGCCGCGCCCAGCGAAACGAAGAAAAGCAAGAAGCGGCAAGCCGCCGCTGAACCGAGCCCGGCTCCCCAGGAAGCGGCAAACCAGCTCTTGCAGAACTTCCTCGGCAATTAGGCGGTCATTAACCGCGCGCCGGCCAAGCGCCGCCGGTGAACGATTTATTTGCGTCTCATGACTAGAAGCATGGGCGAGGGAGCGGGCCTAAGTCCCGCTGGAAGCGTCCATGTCTCGCGTCGTCCATCCGGAGTTCGAGCACGGCCGGCGTTACGTGCCGCCGCGGCCGAACATTCTGCGCCGAGTTATTTCCCGCTATCAGCTCGTCGAGCTCACCGTCATCATCGGCGCCATCTTTTTGCTGTGGGGCGGCTCCTCGATCGCGAGGCTGCCAAGCATGATGAACGCCGCGCAGCCGCTCGCCTGGCTCGAATCTTTCCGCGTCGAGATCATCGACGGCGACTCGATCCGGAGCGGCGGTGACGTGTATCGCCTGGTCGGCTTCAACACGCCCGAAGGCGGCGCCAATGCCGGATGCCAGCGCGAGCGCGCTTTGTCGCAAGCGGCGAAGGAGCGGCTCAGCCAGCTCGTCGCCGACGGTCAAATCGATCTTCGGCGCGTCCCTTGTGCCTGTCCAAGCGGCACCGAGGGGACGGGACAATGCAATTACGGCCGGTATTGCGCGACGCTCAGCGTGCGCGGGCGCGACGTCGGAACCACCCTGATCGGCGAAGGGCTCGCGGAGCCCTATGTCTGCTCCAAGACGGCTTGCCCGCCGCGCAAGGATTGGTGTCGGTCCTAAGGCCCTCGCGCCAACGATGCCGATAAGGCGCTTTTCCAACGCGCCCGCAAGCTGTTAGTTTGTAGCGCTGATGGTTTCGATCCTCGATAAATGCGCGGGCGCTCCGCGCAAGGACTTCGCTCCCGGAGCCGTTCTTCTCTCCGAAGGCGAGACGTCGGGGCGTCTTTATATTCTTGCCGAAGGCAGCGTCGAGGTGTTGCGCGGGGATACGCAGGTCGCCGTCATCGGGGAAGCGGGCTCGGTGTTCGGCGAAATGTCGGTGCTGCTCAACCGGCCGCACACGGCAACCGTCAGGGCCAGGTCGCCGGTCGTCGTGTTCGTGTTCGACGACGCCGAGAGCTTCCTCAAATCAAACCCCGAGATCGCGTTCCTGCTCGGCAGGCTGCTCGCCGAGCGCCTCAACGCCGCGACCACCTATCTCGTCGACCTGAAGCGGCAATTCGAAGGGCACGGCAATCATCTCGGCATGGTGGGCGAGGTGCTCGAGAGCTTGATCCACCAGCAGCATGAGGACTTTACTCCGGGCCCTGAGCGGGAGGCCGATCCTCGGCTTTGAGCCAATCGGGGAGCGCTTGCAGCTTCGTTACCGGCCGCTCGAGCGGGGCGCCAAGCCGCACGAACTGATTGCCAGCCGAAGAGAACCACAGCGCCTCGTCGGCATCGGTGTCGATGATGATATGCGCCGGCGGTGCGCCGAATTGCTGGCCGGTATTGAACACCCAGGTCGGCCCGATGCGATCGACCCAAGAGCCGTCCTTGACGAAAGGTGACTGGTGCACATGGCCGGACAGGACCATGTCGGGCCGGTATTGCTCGATCCATTCCAGAAGTTCCACGTCGCCGAAATATCTGTCGCCGCCCCAACTGGTCGGCGATTTTGCGGGTGGCGCGTGATGGATCCAGATCCAGCGCTTGCCGCGCCTGGTTGCGGCTTCGGCGAGCTGCGTGGCGATGCCGGCCTTGACGATTGGACCGTCCCACCATGGGCAGACGGTGAACAGCGTATCGTCGAGCTCGAAGGAGTCTCCGTCTGACGGGACGCCCTCCTGCTGAGGTGTGGCCAGCCATTTGGCGGCCTTCTCGCCGATGGCGTTTTTGCCATCAAGATCGTGATTGCCGGAGCAAATGACCAGCTTGGTCTTGGCCCGCAGGCGGCCGAAATATTTCCGCACGACAGTGCTCTGTGCCCGCCCGTCGACCAGCGAGGCGAGGTCGAGGTGATCGCCCGCCATCACCACCACGTCGAAGTCCGAAGCAATATCGAGGACCCAGTCGAACTGGGGCAGCGAATAATGCAGGTCGGCTACCAGGAGGAGGCGCATGGGAACGACTGCCGTCGGTCGATGCGGGCAAGGCGAGACCGCGACTCTATCCGACCCGCCAAGCAAAATGGCGGCTTCAGCGCTGTGGGAAATGCCACATCGCCAGGCCGGCGGCCGGCGTATTTTGGAGAGGCTGTGCCAAGTTGACGCCAATTGCTGGGCACCAAGCTTCCCCCCGTAGAATTGGCCTGATGAAACGAGGTATCCGTGGGACCGGTCAAGATCGCCCTATTGGGCGCAGGCGAAGCGCATCTACCAGCGCCTGAACGCGCCGAAGCAAAATGCAATTCTCCCAATTCCATTACCATGACCCTTTATTGCGCATCCGATGAACACGGAGAAGACGTGAAAGCGGTATCCACCGAACTATCGCCCGCGCTCGCGCGCGACGTGGCGATTCGTCTATGGCTGGCCGCCGATGCATCGGACTTCGCGAAATGATCGCGGTCCGGTAAGTCACAAAATCATGTATTTTGGGCCCCCTCTCGGCCCTCCCGTCCGCGACAGGAACCTGATGGACGGAGCGCTCATAGCGGCCGGCGTCCCCCGATTCACGGCGCCTGGCATTGCGATCGACAGAACTCAGATTTGTGCACAAGGCGGCGTCTGAGATGGATTATTGTGGGCTCGCCGCGCTTGCGGCCAGCGGGGGATTGGTAAGATGCGCCGCGTCCGACTCTATCGCTGGCGTTCAAAGCGAAGTCAGCACGGCAATTTCGGCGACGAGATTACAATTCCCATTCTCGATCGCATCTTCGGAATTGAGGCGCTTCCGGTCGGTCTTAAAGACGCCGAGTTGCTCGGCGCCGGGAGCATTCTTGAATTTTATGTCTGGAAGCTCGGAAGGCCGCCAGCATGGAAACGGCTTCTGTGGCCGGGCGACTTCCACGTGTGGGGCACCGGCACATTGTTCGATCAGCATGAGATCAGGTGGCCACAAAGACTACATTTTCATGCGCTGCGCGGCTTGCTTACAGCCGAACGGGTCGGGGTTAGCGGCATTACGCTCGGCGATCCCGGCATTCTGGCAGGGCGCCTAATCCGCCGACCAAAAAAGGAAACCGCCGTGGCGGCGATTCCACATTTTTTGGACAAGAGACGCTTGCCCGATCTGCCGAGGCATTGGCGCTTTGTGGACCCGGAGCAGCCGGTCGATGACGTGCTTACTCAGATAGCATCGGCTGAACTTGTTGTATCGAGCAGTCTGCATGGTCTGATCGCGGCGGATTCGTTCGGCATACCCTGCGTGTGGACGGCATTCCTCGGCGGGCAGCCGGATTCACCAACACATAAGTTTTTGGATCACGCCTCGGCGAGGGGGCGCGACTTCAACGCCCCCATGACATGGGTCGAGGCCGTGGCCATGCCGACGGACATGCTCGCCAGCAAAGCGACAACAATCGGGCGCGACGTTGAGGCATGGCAAGAAGAGCTGATCTCGGCATTTCCCATGTAAGGGCTGTCCAGGTGCCCACGCTGCTTAACCGTGGAAGGCTAAAGCTGGCAGGGCCAAGGGCGGAAATCGAAGCGTTAAAAGCCAAATATGTTCCAAGGGGGCCGGAATACGTACAGACGCTCGTATTTAGGAAAGTGAATTTTGCGCGTTAGTTTTAAAGGCACGCCTTCAAATGATTCGAGGAGCTCTCGCTCTGAGAGGCGACTTAGCCACTGATCGGGCCAGTTCTTGTAG
>JBAUOI010000284.1:0-2238 GCA_049579665.1 Methyloceanibacter sp. | reverse complement strand
GGAGGTATTACAACCAGTCCGCCGCGCCTGGAAGTAAATTGCGCCAACAAAGCCCTGGCTTCATCGAGACGGCCGAGCCCGACGAGGCACATCACGCGATAAGTGTCGGCCGCACCGAAGTTCGGCGCTTTGCGTAGACACTCCTCGTTCTCGTCCAACGCTTCTCGGTATCGCTCATGGCCCCACAGGATCAGGGCGTGGAAGAAGCAATAGTAAGCGGGCCTGACTGGATTGAGCCCGATCGCCTTGTCGGCGAGCTCCAGTGCTTCGTCAGTTTCACCCGACTCGAAGAGCGCCACTGCGAGGAACAGGAGTGCATCGGCATCGCTCGGACCAAGTTCAACGCCGCGACGTCCGACGGCAACCGCCCGCGCAACATCGCCGGCGTGGATTAGGGACTGGCTCAGGCCCTGATGAGCCGATGATTGACTGGAGTCGAGTTCGAGCGCGCGATTGAACTGATGAATTACCTCGCCCAGTCTGGAGGGGCGCCATTCCCCGGTGAGTCCCAACAGTATGTCGATCAGGTTGAGCCAAGCAAGATAGGCATGGGCCGGCGCATAATTTGGGTCGCGGCGAAGCGCCTCTTCAAGATCGGCTCTTCCAGCTCGAGTCGCGTCGCCATTGAACTGATGCTTGCGGGCGATGCCGCGCAGGGTCAACTCGTAGACGTCAAGGTCGCGGGGAGGCGCCCCCAGAATGGCGTGCTTCTCCACTTCCCGTATGCCGGAGTGCAGACTTCCGGCGATCCTGCTCGCGATCTCGTGCTGCACTTGTGGAACATCCCGTGCATTTGCGGAGAAGCGATCTCCCCAGGCAATGCTGCCATCACGGGTGTCGACAAGCTGCACGTCGACAACGAGCGTGCCGTCGAGGCGCTGAGCGGTGCCTTCGACAAGATAGCGTGCGCCAAGATGCTCGCCAAGCTCCTGCGCCATCAGACTTCGATTGGCGAGCGCAAAGGAAGAATCGCGACCGATCAAACGCAGGTGGCGGTTGCGGGCAAGCTCGTTGATGATTTCGCTCGCCACGCCGCTTCCTAAACTGAATGGCCCGCAATCCTCTCCGATCGACAGGAAGGGCATGACGGCCAATGCGGGAAGATCCGGCGCGCGACCCGCCAGCTCCACTCGGTGCTGTGAGGGAACCAGTATATAGCCTTTGCGCGGGACCGGACGCAGAACGCGCCGCTCCTCGTCGCCGATGGCCTTGCGAATATCGACGATGCATTGGGTGAGGGAATCCTCGGTGACGGCAACGTCATCCCAGACCTTGGCGAGGATGTCGTCCTTGCCGAAGAGGCGGCCGGCGTGTTCAGCGAGAAGGCGCAACACGGCCCAAGAGCGCGGCCGCAACTCCACATGTGCCCCCTCCGCGGTTCGCAACTCGTCGGCGGCGAGGTCCACGATGTGTTGCGGCAAACGCACCTGCCGCTGGGGCCTTGAAAAGGCGCCGCTCATGTCGCGCCTTCCATCTGACGGTCTAGGCCCATTGTGGTGCATTTTTAGACCGTTTCAAAGAGCCGCAATAAAGGGGGCACTGTTTCATGAGGACAATGCGATGGCTAACAATCTCCATAAGTTGCTGGGTGCAGCTATAGCTGCACTTGTGGGGGCGCTGTTTGGCCGCGGAAACCAGGCCTGACCGCTAGCCGAGAAATCCTCATAGCCTCGCAAGAAGCTCGGCCTTTTTGGTGTTGAACTCGTCGTTGGTCAGGAGTCCGGCGTCCCGAAGGTCTCCGAGTTTCTTGATTTGGTCAGTCACAGAATCAGCAGTTGGCCCAACCGAGCCGCCGGTCGGCTCGTTACGTAGGCGTTCGAGGTACGCGACGACGTTGTCGAAGAGAGCTTTGGGCTCACGGGTCTTGAATTCGAGATCGTCATGCGCCGTGTGAACACGGAGGACACGGTAGTCCATCAGCGACGATGTCTCGACCGATGTTATTTTCGAGAGTGGGATCGTCTCGAATATCTCCTCGAACAGAGCCTTGGAATAGAAGCACGCTCGTTTGTTCGTCACCACAAACTCACCCTTATGCTGGACTATGCCGCCCTGGCCGGTTTTTTTATCGAGCCAGCCTTTGAGATCGGCTTCGAGTGTCTCTTCCGGCATAAGTTTGTCTCGTTCAAATGTCCTGATGTGTTTGTTGTCCTGCTTGCTCATGCCTCTTTTCTCCGCTCATTCCATGAAGGCTTTCCTGTCTGCAAGAACCTGAGGGTCACCCCACATAGAATGGGT
>JBAUOI010000283.1:0-2822 GCA_049579665.1 Methyloceanibacter sp. | reverse complement strand
GCCTACTTGAGCGCGGCGGTTAGAAGAAAGCGGGGCCCGGTGCCGCAAACGCCGCGAGATGGCGCGCCGGAAGGCGCCCGCGTGCCGCAAGGCACGAGCCATAGGATTTGCGCTTTTCGGCGCGCCATCCCCCTCGGGGGGATCGTAGGGTGGGCAACGTTTTCGTTGCCCACGAGCAATGATGATGGTGGGCACGGCGCGAGCGCCTTTGCCCACCCCACGCAACTCAAACTCCGGGCGCTGAAACGCGCCGCGGCATACAGCCCGCATGCTTAATATCCGCGGTGCCGGGGCGCCACATGGAGAATTATTCATGTGTTATCGCTGGAAACCCGCCGTAAACGCGCCAATATTGCAGGACAGCGTGTCGCAAGCGGGGGCAATCCAAAAGGGTAGTCTCTCTGGCACGATCCGTGCTTCGGTTTATCCCGCCATTTCGGCCATTATCAGCGTTCGACGCGAGGAGTTCATAGGTGGTTCGGAAAATCCGTTACGCGCTTTTGGGGCTTCTCGTGCTGGCCGTTTCCGGCGCCGGCATCGCCATGGTGGGATTCGCCGAGAGCGCCCCGCCAGAGGACAACGCGCAGCTCTACAAGGACCTCAATCTATTCGGCTCGGTGCTTGCGCGCGTCCGCTCCGAATATGTCGAGAAGCCGGACGATAACAAACTGATCGAGGATGCCATCAACGGCATGCTGATGGCGCTCGACCCGCACTCGACCTACATGAACGGCAAAGAGTTCCGCGAGATGCAGGTGCAGACGCGCGGAGAGTTCGGCGGCCTGGGCATCGAGGTGACGATGGAGAACGGGGCGATCAAGGTGGTCGCGCCGATCGAGGACACGCCGGCCGCCAAGGCTGGGCTCTTGAGTGGCGACCTCATCGTCGCGCTGGACAAGGAGCCGATCGAGGGGCTTACGCTCGACCAGGCGGTGGAGAAGATGCGCGGGCCGATCAACGCGCCGATCACGCTGACGATCCAGCGCAAGGGAATCGACAACGCCTTCGACGTCACCATGACGCGCGATGTGATCCGCATCAAGCCGGTGAAGTTTCAGGCAGAGGACGACGTCGGTTATGTGCACGTCACCAGCTTCAACGAGCAGACCACCTCAGAGCTGGAGAGGGCGATCTCCGAGCTGAAGCGGACGATCGGGCCGAAGCTCAAGGGCTATATCATCGATTTGCGCAACGATCCCGGCGGCCTACTGGATCAGGCCATCTCGGTGTCCGACGCCTTTCTCAACCAGGGCGCCATCGTGCTCACCAAGGGACGCAATCCGGAAGAGACGCAGCGCGCCAACGCAAGACGCGGCGATATCACCGACGGCAAGCCGATCGTGGTGCTGATCAATGGGGGCTCGGCTTCGGCCTCGGAGATCGTCGCCGGCGCGCTCCAGGATCACCACAGGGCCACGCTCGTCGGCACGCGCTCGTTCGGCAAAGGCTCGGTGCAGACCATCATTCCGCTTGGCGGCGGCGGCGCGCTCCGGCTCACAACGGCGCGCTACTACACGCCGTCGGGCCGCTCGATCCAGGCTCTCGGCATTACGCCCGAGGTGAAGGTCGAGGAGGAGTTGCCCAAGGACGCCGGTAAATCGGCGGGCAGCGCGGTCGGCGAAGCGAGCCTGCGCGGTCATCTCAAGAACGAAGGCGAACCTGACGAGGCTCCGGACGAGGCAGGAAGCTCCTCCTATGTCCCCGACGACAAGGCCAAGGACACGCAGCTGAGCTATGCGCTCGAGCTGCTGCGCGGCACCAAGTCGGTCGCCAAGAGCGTGGATAAGAAGGCCGAGACGAATTAGCGGTTCAGCGCTTGCCTTCGCGCTTGGCGACGACGCGATGTCGCCTGAGCGGGCCGGCGTGATCGAGCACCGCCAGCTCGAGCGTTACGTCCAGCGGGTTTAATTCCTCTGGCAGGAACAGCCAGACGGTGACCTGCTCTTGGGACGCGCGTGCAACGGTGCGTCGCTGGCTTCATGCGGCCCGAGATGAAGGTCGAGCGGAATGCTCGTCGTCGCCTTGTCGGTGGTGGGATGCGACCAGACCTGGAACTCGCCTTTCCGCGTGCTGACCTGCTTGATCGGCGCCATCAGACGCGCCGCTCTTGGGCTAACGCGCTTGAGCTCGTCGACGACCAAGGCATAAGGCGCCTGGTTGGCGATGGAGACATGGAGCTGGAACCAGCCGGTCTGCAGCTTCCTGAAGGAGGCCTTGATCATCGGCTCGGCGCCGGCGCGGCTCGATCTGAAGGCGAAGCCGATGGTCGAGACGGCGATGGCGAGAACAACCGCCAGCACGACGCCGAGTTGCAGAGCGAAAACCCAATCATTCATGGCTGCTGCATCGAATCGGCGATTTCATTCGCATCTTCTTACTGCGACTCGTTGCAGCATGAGCAGCGGGTCTTTAAGCTATCAGCGAAACGATCGGAGAGTCGCATGACGCATCGCTTGCCGCGCGTGAAGGGAGTAACCGCCTTGCTTGCCGCTACCGGGACGGTCGCTCTCGGGCTGTTGCTGTGTGCCGGCGACGAGACGGCGCGGGCCGCGCCCGGTTTTATCTTCGGCCTCGCCAGCGAGGCCGCCCCCGTCAATGGTTCGCAGGTCCGCATCTACCGGCGCGGACGCACTCCCATCTATCCCTATTATTACAATCCCGGGCGGCCGGGGGGTTACAGCTACTTCTTCGGCTTTGTCCCTTACGCGAAGGGCGACATCGAAAACCAGGCCATCCAGAGGGGGCAGTATCCGCAGAATATCGAGTGGCCTCCGGTGGGCGCGCCTCCCCCTCGTCCGGGCTGGGGGCCCAGGGCCTGGGAT
>JBAUOI010000282.1:0-2299 GCA_049579665.1 Methyloceanibacter sp. | reverse complement strand
GCGCTCGCGCTGCTCTCTTTCGTCGCCCGCTGCTGGCGCGCATGTGGAAAAGGAATCACATCCAAGGGGCGGCCCTGCGCGCGCCAATCGGCGATCGCGCGGTTGGTGCCGGCGATCGTGTCGGCTTCGCCGTCGTCCGACACCACCACCAACCGGCAGCGGGTCTGCAACATCGCCGCGCGTTGCAGCGCGCAACCGGCCGCATAGCGAAACGCGTGGAAGAAATAGCCGTCGAGATCGCGATCGGCCGGCTCGGTGGGGTCCATGATGGTCAGCGAGCGGGCGCCTTGGCTCCCGTCGAGAACGGCGCGGAAGCGCTTCTCCCATTTGCCGGCGAAGCCCGGAGCATCGCCGATCCTGACCGAGGTCTCGATGAAGCGCTCGGTGGCGAAGGGGAGCACGACGTCGAGCTCGGCGCCGAGCTTCAGCGTGGTCTCGGCGAGAATGATGTCGGTCCCGGCCGCGAGCGCGCCATAGACGATGCCGACGTGATGCGTCTTGAACAGTGCCTCGGCACGCCGCCTGATCTCGGCCTCCGTCGTCTCCTGGGCCGCCTCGTCGAGCTCCTTGCCTCTGAAGATATGGCCGGAGAACACCGCGACGTTGCGCGCGCCGAGCTCGTCCACGAACGCCTCCATGTCGGTGCCGAGCGCCTCAGCAAGTCTGCGGAATTGCAGGATGGTCGATGCCTTGGCGCCGTCGTCGCCGCCCCGCGCCGACCGCGCTCTGGCGAGCACCGTCTTCGCCTTGGCGACGTCGCCGGAGATCAGCAGGGCTTCCGCCAAGGTGGCGAGCGGCCAGTAATCCTCGGCATCGCGCGACAGCGACTTGACGAGCTTGCCCGCGATCGCCCGCGCCTTGGCGGCGTCGCCGGCGATCAGCGCCATGGTGGCGGCGTTGACGCCCGGATAGTAGCCCTGTCTGTGCTCGAACAGGCTGTGATAGGCCTCGAACGATGCGAGCGCCTGCTTCGACCTTCCATTGCTGGATCGTGCTTCGAAGGCGCGTTCCTTGAGCAGCCGCGCATTGAGCGCTGCGAGATCCTCGACCAGCTGCGCCTCGCGTTCTGCCTCGCGCGCGCCGTTGGTGCCGCGCAACGGCGCCGACTCGTCCTCGCCAAAGCCCTCGTCGATGAAAGGATCGGCGAGGATGCGCTCCATGGACAAGATCGGATTCTTGCGCGCCTTGCGCACCGCGTCTTCCAGCCCGCCCAGTTCGCCCCTCATGGGCAGGCCGGAGCGCGAGAGCAATTCGAGTGCGCCTTTGGCATCGCCGCTCCGCGCCGCGGCCAGCGCCGTGCGATGATGCAGCTCGGGGCTCGACGGATAGTAGCGCAGAATGTCGAGCCCGATATTGGGGGCGCGGATCAGATCGCCGCAGGCGATCGCCGCGTCGATATCGTCGATGGTCCGCTCCAGCGCGGCGCGGCTGCGCGAAGAACGCAAGCTCGCCAGGCGGCTGATGCGCTGATAGTCGAGGATCTCGATCTGCTGGCTGCGCGCGCCGGTGCGCAACAGGCCCGACCGCTCCCATTCATTCAGCCGGCGGCTGATGGTCTCGCGGCTGACGCCGAGATCGGCGGCGATATGCTCCTGGGCGATCTTGCGCGGAAAGCGCACGCGATTGCCCTCGGCGATGCCGATATCCGCCGACAACTCCACGAGCCAGTCGGCGAGCAGCAAGTCCGGATAACTCAGCGCCTTGTCATGCTGCTGCTTGAGCGTGGCGAGCAGGCGCTGCGAGCCGATGCGGATCAGCCGCGCGCGAAACACCTGATCGGCCTCGACCAGCGCGCCGACCAGCGCGAGCGGCAGCGGCACGATGGAGGACGGCGTGAGCGCGAAGGCCGATGTCGTGCGCTTGGCGGCCTTGGGCGCCAAGCCCTGCTCAAGCAGCTCGAGCTCGCCGAACACCTCGCCATGCACGATGCGCTCGAATCTGAGCGAGCGCTTGCCGGCCTCCGGCTTGAGCTCGATCTGCACCAGGGGATCGACATGCAGCCCCTCGCCTCCCGCCCTCGCGCCGAGCAGAAGATAGATGGCGTCGGCCGGATCGCCCGGCTTGAACACCCATTCGCCGGCGGCAAGCGGACGCAGTTGCAGGCGCGAGCGGCGGATCAGCTCATGCGCTTCATCTCCGGTTCCGCGCATCAGCGCTGACCCCGCAACCTGGTCTGGGAGCGTCTCGTTCATCCTGGTCAACCTTGGCCGGCAGGGTGGGAGCGTAGTCGATTTCCCTCCGGCCCACCACGGGCGCATAGGTGAACGAGCCGCGCATGATTAGAAGCACATATATTGAT
>JBAUOI010000281.1:0-2778 GCA_049579665.1 Methyloceanibacter sp. | reverse complement strand
GCCCTTCTCCTCGTCAACCTCCTCGGTCTTTGCGGTCAGAAAGATGATGGGGATTCCGCGCGTTTCCGGATTGTCCTTAAGTCTGCGACAATCCTCATATCCGTCCATGCCGGGCATCATCACGTCGAGCAGGATGAGATCGGGCTTCTCCGTGCCGTTGGCGATGGCCAGCGCCTTCTCGCCGTTTGTGGCGACTTTCGTCCGATACGAATCCTTCAGCACCCCCGAGACGACGGCAACGTTGGTCGGGGTGTCGTCCACAATCAAGACGAGCTTCTTGCCGTTGCTCGACATCATTTGCCTCGAGGTCGTGAGGATCAGACAGGAAATGCCGCTCGGATCGCCTTCACTACAGCGATAAGCGAATTCGAAAGGGACTCGAGTGCATCGTCGACATTCTGACCGGTCGTTATGGCGATTTCGACGTCCGCGGCCTGCTTTGCCAGCGCGGTGGCGCCTAGAGTGCTTGCGGCACCCTTCAACGAGTGGGCTTCACGACCAGCTGTAGACGCATCACCAACCGATAGAGCACCTCGAATGGCCTCAGCAGACCCCGCTTGCCTCTCGGCGAATTTTCGCAACAAGGACTCATAACGCTCACGCTTTCCCCCGATACTCTTCAGTCCGAGTTCAGTGTCAATTCCAGCAATATTGAGCGCGGTGATATCAGGCCCCAAGGGGTGACTCCAACGTAGCATCGACATCGCGCCGTCCAGCCCAGCGGAGCAGGACGCTAAAGAGTTCGTCCGGATCGATCGGTTTGCCGATGTGATCGTTCATGCCCGCCTTGAGGCACTTTTCGCGATCGGCGGCCATGGCGTTGGCGGTCATCGCGATAATGGGCAAGTCCTGGAAGCGTGCATCAGACCTGATCGCTCGCGTAGCTTCTATCCCGTCCATGACAGGCATCTGCATGTCCATCAGCACGGCGTCGTAGTTGGTCTCCTGCGCCATTCTGACTGCAATCTCGCCATTCTCTGCTAAGTCGACTTGAATCGCGGCATCTTCAAGCAGACCGATTGCGACCTCCTGATTGATCTCGTTATCCTCGACCAGCAGCACACGCGTACCGCGCGTTCGAGCGATTTCGAAAGAAGGAGTAGTTTGGACATGTCCAGTCGCCTCTTGGTGAGCATGGAGAACGCCAACGATCGTGTCGAAAAGGGTCGATGACGTGACGGGCTTCACGAGTACGTTCTCGAGTCCATTTTCCTCAGCCTGCTTCAACACATCTTCACGGCCATAAGCCGTCACCATTACTAGGTGAGGTCGAACCGAGAGATCGGGCAGCGCAAGAATCCGCTTGCTGGTTTCGATGCCGTCGAGGCTCGGCATCTGCCAGTCAACGAAGACGATCTCGTATGGCTCGCTACGTTCGGCCGCTAGCCAAACCATTTCGATACCCTCCTCGCCGGAGGCTGCTTCGTCCGCAACGAAGGTCATGTTCCGCAGCATGTTCGACAACACAGTGCGAGCCGATGAGTTGTCGTCGATGATCAAGACGCGCCTCCCGTGCAGGTCGGATCGAAGCAAATTTGGACGCGGTGCCACGACACCTCTGCCGAGACGCGCCGTAAACCAAAATGTGCTCCCCTTGCCCAGCACGCTCGTGACGCCGACATCGCCGCCCATGAGCTCGGCCAGACGCTTGGAGATGGCCAACCCACGCCCGGTACCGCCATATTTCCGAGTTGTCGATGTATCGGCCTGTTCGAACGCTTGAAAAAGACGCTCGATTTGTGCCTCGGTCATTCCGATGCCAGTGTCGCTGACCGAAAATTTGACGACATGGCTATCCTCGACGGTCTCCTGGACGTGCGCCCTGATTACGACCTCACCGTGCTCAGTAAACTTCACGGCGTTGTTGCAGAAGTTGATCAGGATCTGCCCGAGCCGCAGCGGATCGCCTCTAAGGCGCGTCGAGACGACCGCAGGCTCGATATCGAAAATGAGCTCCAAACCTTTATCCGAGGCTTTCTCGGCGATCAGGTTGCTGACATTCTCGAGCACCTTGTCGAGTTCAAACTCGATGCTCTCGACCGCCAACTTGCCAGCCTCGATCTTCGAGAAATCGAGGATTTCGTTGATGATGCCAAGAAGGTGCTGCCCTGAGCTTTTTATCTTGATCAGATAGTCCCGCTGGCGAGGTGAAGGATCGGTCTTCAGCGCGAGGTGGGAGAGCCCGAGGACGGCGTTCATTGGCGTCCGAATCTCGTGGCTCATATTTGCCAGAAACGCGCTCTTCGCTTCGTTCGCCTTCTCCAATTCTGCCTGAGCCGCCTGGATCGCCTGCTCCGCAGCCTTGCGGGTATCGATATCGCTCCACGATCCAACAACCTCGATAGGGCGCCCGTCTGTATCCCGCGTCAGATGCTGCTCGTCACTGACCCAGCAATAAGAAGCATTCTTCTTGCGAAACCGATATTCGGCCAAATGCTGTCCCGTCTTAAATAGCTCCGCCTGCTCAGCTTCGACTCTGGCGAGGTCTTCAGGATGGACACACCCCCGCCAGAAATCCGCATTCTTCAAGTACTCCTCCGGCCGGTATCCCAGCATTCCTTGAATGCTGTCGCTCACGAAGGTTGGTGCGAAATCTCCGCTTGCGCGGAAGCTGTAGACTACGACCGGAGCGGCACCGAGCAGCAAGGACAGCCGAGCGCGCGCGCCCTCCTCCGCCTCCTTCGCCGCTTGCAGGGCTTGATTGTTCGCGTGCAACGCCTCGACCAGTTCCTCGACGCTTTGCTCGGCAATCGCGGCCTGGCACCAAGAGATTGCAGT
>JBAUOI010000280.1:0-2093 GCA_049579665.1 Methyloceanibacter sp. | reverse complement strand
GTCGAAAGCGAGCCTGAGCAGGCTCCTGCTTGGGAGGCCGAAGCGCCGTCTTTCGCCGCGGCCGTCGAGCGCGAAGCCGAGCTTGAGGCCCCGCGGACGAATGGGCATCACGACTATGCCTCCGTCGCGCCGAGAACCTTGGAAGACAGCGTCAAGGACATGCTGCGTCCCATGCTGCGCAAGTGGCTCGATGAGAACATGTCCCGGGTGCTCACATCGGCCCTCAGGGACGAGCTCAGGAACAATCCGGCTCGGTTCCAGCAGGACTGAAGGCGCTCTCTAGGTTGACAGCCGAGAAGGCAACAGCGTAGGACGCCCGCGACGTTCTCCCGCCGCTGCGTCCTACCCGTTCATGCTCGACAAGACCTATCAGCCGCCAAAGATCGAAGACGCCATCTATGGCGCCTGGGAGGAGGCGGGAGCCTTCGCCGCGGGCGCGCCTGGGCGCGACCGCGCCAAGCCCTTCTCCATCGTCATCCCGCCGCCGAACGTGACGGGCTCGCTGCATATGGGGCATGCGCTGAACAACACGCTCCAGGACGTGCTGGTGCGCTTCGAGCGCATGCGCGGCCGTGACGTGCTGTGGCAGCCCGGCACCGATCACGCCGGCATCGCCACCCAGATGGTGGTCGAGCGCCAATTGATGGAGCGGCAGGAGCCGAACCGCCGCGCCCTGGGCCGCGACGCCTTCATCAAGCGCGTCTGGCAATGGAAAGAGGAGTCCGGCAACACCATTGTCGGCCAGCTGAAGCGGCTCGGCTGCTCCTGCGATTGGTCGCGGCTCCGTTTCACCATGGACGAGGGCCTGTCGCGCGCCGTGCGCAAGGTGTTTGTCGATCTCTATCGCGCCGGTCTCATCTACAAGGACAAGCGCCTCGTCAATTGGGATCCCGAGCTGTTGACCGCGATCTCCGACCTTGAGGTCGAGCAGATCGAGACCAAGGGTCATCTCTGGCATCTGCGCTATCCCATCGAGGGGATGCCCGGGAAGTACATCGTGGTCGCCACCACGCGGCCCGAGACGATGCTCGGCGATACCGCAGTCGCCGTGCATCCCGACGACGAGCGCTACAAGCATCTCGTCGGCAAGAACATCATCCTGCCGCTGGTCGGGCGCCGCATCCCCATCATCGCCGACGAATATTCAGACCCGGAGAAGGGCTCAGGCGCGGTGAAGATCACGCCGGCGCATGACTTCAACGATTTCGAGGTGGGTCGCCGGCATGGGCTACCGATGGTCAATGTGCTGAGCCCGGAAGGGAAGCTTTTGCTCGACCCCAATCCGGACTTCGTCCAAGGCATCGAGCCCAGTGCACAGCTCAAGGCGACGATCCTCGAATTCAACGGTGTGTTCCGCTTCGCCGCGCGCAAAATGATCGCCGCGCGGCTCGAAGCCGATGGCCTGATGGAGAAGATCGAGCCGCACCTCCACACCGTGCCGCACGGCGACCGCTCCAATGCCGTAATCGAGCCGCGCCTGACCGACCAGTGGTATGTAGACGCCGGCACCTTGGCCAAGCCCGCGATCGATGCGGTGAAGCGCGGCCGCACTACCTTCGTGCCGAAGAACTGGGAGACCACCTACTTCCACTGGATGGAGAACATCCAGCCTTGGTGCATCTCGCGCCAGCTGTGGTGGGGTCATCAGATCCCGGCCTGGTACGGGCCCGACGGCGAGATCTTCGTCGCCGAGGACGAAGCGGCGGCCACCACGCAAGCCAAGCAGTATTACGGCAAGCCGGTCACGCTCGAGCGCGACGAGGACGTGCTCGACACCTGGTTCTCTTCCGCGCTGTGGCCGTTCTCGACGCTAGGCTGGCCCGACAAGACGCCCGAGCTTGCTCGCTATTATCCGACCGACGTGCTGGTCACCGGCTTCGACATCATCTTCTTCTGGGTCGCGCGCATGATGATGATGGGCCTGCATGTGATGGAGGAGGTGCCGTTCCGCGACGTCTATATCCATGCGCTGGTCCGCGACGAGAAGGGCCAGAAGATGTCGAAGTCGAAAGGCAACGTCATCGACCCTCTCGAGCTGATCGACGCCTATGGCGCCGACGCGCTCCGCTTCACGCTCTCGGCCATGGCGGCGC
>JBAUOI010000279.1:0-1544 GCA_049579665.1 Methyloceanibacter sp. | reverse complement strand
GGTCTGAGCGGCCTCTGGCAAGGGCGGCGTCTTGATCTCAGGCGGAACGAGCAACTGGTCCGTGCTGGGTGCGCCGCCCCCCTGCTCCTTGGTCTTGCTCTCGGCCGCGACCTCTTCGATCTGCTTCGGCTTTGGCGGAGCCACCGGCTCTGTCGCCGTCTCGGCGGCGGGCTGGAAGATCTCGACCGCATCGCCCTGGACCTTGCCGGCCTTCTTCTCGTCCTTGGTCTTCTCGACCTTGTGGACGACGACCTTCTCGTTGGTCTTCTCCTCGACGTAAGTGACGTTGACGACGTTGTTCACGACCACGTTGTTGTGATTGATCGTGACATTGCCCAAGGGCTGCGTCTCACGCAGGATCGGGTTGAAGCGGTTCCTGTCGCGCACGATCCGGCGCGGCAGGTCGTCTGACAAGAAGTCCCGGTTGGGCACGACCTGCCAGTAATAATCGGGCACGCCGCGGGCATTGATCTCGATGCTGACGCCTTCGTCATAGGCCGGCGGCAGCGGGGCCCAGGCGAGATAGTCGTTCGACTTGCGCCACGACACCCAGGCCGGCGCCCAGCGATTGCCCGGCACCCAGAACCAGCCGACCCGGTTGGAGAATCCCCAGCGCCCATAGTGATAGGTCGCCCAGCCGAACGGCTCGTTCGAAGACCACATCCAGCCATAGCGATCGGTGAACACCCAGCGGCCGACGGTGTAGGGACGCCAAGCCGGCCCGACATTCTGCGGCACCCAGACATATTGGCCTTGCAGCCAGATCCAATTGCCGTAAGGCGCGAGCCGGTTGTAGAACGCACCGCGATTGGTCGCGCCCTCGCCGTAAGGCGAACCGCCGACGCCCCATCTATTCCGGTCGCCATAGAACGGCCGGCCGCGATAATTGGCATCCCAATAGGGACCGATATCGAACGAGACCACGCGGTAGCCGAGCCGCGGCGCGTAATCGCGCAGCGAGTAGTAGTAATTCTGATACCAGCCTTGCAGATAGAGCGAGCGCATCAAGCCGCGGTTGCCCTGGAAGAACACGTCGCACCAAGTGTAGTCGCCGAGGCAGCCGAGAATGCTGATCGGCGCCCGCGACGGCACCACGAGCAGCGCCGGGTAATAGGTGCCGGGCCCTGCCCTGAGATTGACATTGGTGACGGGAAAGCCGTTGGGACGCGGCGTTTGCGCCTGTACCGATTCCACGGTCATGACTGCCGCCGTGACGATCGCGACGGAAGCGGCGATGGCGAGCCGGCGAAGGCTGCTCTCGACGAAACTCATGATGCTCGCTTTCCTAGTTCGAGGTTTCGCAAAAGTCCACTCGGCGATCCCCGTGATGGTCATCGCCAGCCAACACCGTTAGACCGGCAGGCCTGAACCGCTTCCATCCGCCACATTCAGGCCACGTTCATCTGACGCCGGCTTTGCTCGACGCATTCGCGTTCCCTCGCACCCAATCGTGTTCAAAAATCGACCTCTGACGGCCTCTTGAGGGCGCGATTCGGATCGTGCAACGGCTTCTCTGGACCTTGAGGCCGGTTAGACGCTAACAC
>JBAUOI010000278.1:0-3850 GCA_049579665.1 Methyloceanibacter sp. | reverse complement strand
CCCCTCCCCGGTTCAGCAGGATGAAGCGGAAGTCGCGCGCGTCCTTGACGAAGACGACGGCCGGGATGTGCTCGCTTCGAGAAATTGCCCGGCGCCGAGCAACGTGCTGAGATCCTCGCCGGACTCCGCCGTAGCGGTCTGCCCGGCCGGTGGTTCCGTCGCTCCATGCCGGTCGGCGAAAACGGCGCTGCGCGGCATCGACCTTCCCCCAACTTCGTCGGATCACCATGGCGGAAGTCGATTGAGGAGGCGTGTAGCGAGACGGTTAACCCGGCGTAATCGGTTGAAGGCATTCAAGCGCACACGCGACGTGCGACCGATCCGCTCGATAATCGCCGCGAGCCTTGCCTGAATTGGCCCCCTCGCTCGGATTGACTGCATGTGCCCGGTTGGGTTGGCCACGGCGTAGAAACGCTTTCTTGACTCTGCGCAACTGTTATTCGGTTCGGCCGCCTTTAAAATAAGCAAGCAGCGCTAAACTTGAATCGAGGGGTAGAGTCCCTCGAAGCAAGTGAGCCAATGAGCACGCTCGCATCAACGCAACGTCGAAGGGCCGCCGCTCCAACCGCGTTTCGGTCGGATGTCTTCGTCGTCGCGACCGCTATCGCCGCAGCCATTCTTCTGGCGATCGTCCTGATCCCGCAGGTGCTGTCGAAGCAGGCCCGCTGGGAGGTGCTGCGCATGCATGTCGGGCAGATCGGCCAGCTCGCCGGCAGCGCGGTGGACGGCGATCTGCATCATCGCCTGCTTGACCCGTCCAATTATAGTCCCGAACTTTATAAGACCGCGCTTGCGCCGTTGGTGCGCTTCCACTCCGCCAACGCCGATCTGTTTTACGTCTACACGATGGCGGTGCAGGACGGCGTTCCCCGCTTCGTTCTCGACACCGCCGCCTCCGGCGACCTCCGCACCGCGCACAAGCTGCGCGCGTCGGGCTATATGCAGCCATTCGAGCTGCGCCAAGAATACGAGGATGGCTGGCTCGAGCAGATTGCCGACGGCAAGACCTACGTCACCCCGACCTACGAGCACGACGACTACGGCTATTTCCTCACGGCGCACGCGCCGATTTACGACAACCAACACCGTTATAGCGGCTTCGTGGGTGTCGATTTCGACATGAACTACTATCTCGCGGAAGAGGCGCGGTTTCGCCTCATCGAGGCGGGAAGCCTGGTGGGCGCGGCGCTGGTCGCGCTGCTCATCGGTTATCTGGTGGCTCTCTACTACGGCGACCTCCAGCGTCGCCTGCGGCAGCTTTACCAGCGCGCAAACCATGACGAGCTGACAGGCTTGCTCAATCGTCGCGGCGCGAAGGATGCGGTGAACGCCGCTCTCATGCGGCATGCCGCAAACTGCACGATGCTGCTGGTGGGGATCGATCAGCTGAAGATGATCGTCGCGATGCGTGGGCACGCCACCGGCGACGCGGTCGTTGCCAATACCGCGAATGTCGTCCGGCAAAGCACCGGTGACGCGGATATCTGTGCGCGGCTGGGAGAGGGTGAATTCATGATCTTCTCCGCCGATTGCGATGTGGCCCGAGCCAGGGACATCGCGGGGCGCATTTGCGCCCGGCTGTCCCACGGCGAGCCGGAGCTTGCCGAGGTGAAGGCCAGCGTGTCGATCGGCATCGCCGCGCATGACGGGACAGACACCGATTTCTCGCGGATGTATCGCGAGGCGGATTGCGCGCTTTATCAGGCAAGCATCGAGGGCGACGGTTACAGCGTGGTGTTCACGACGTCTTCGGCGAGCAAACATACCGCACCCGGCGCGCCTGCTCTGACCTAGCACGACCGTCCCGGAGTGAAATTATCCGCGTGAGCTCCATCCGCTACTTGTCCTCGCCGGCGCGCGAAGCCGGCTCGAGCCTGGATGAGGCGGGTGCGGTCGGCGTCGATGTCGGCGTCGATGCCGGCGTCGATTGACCGGTCGCAATCGCATCCAGCGCGGCCTGGACTTCCTTTTTCAGCGCCTCGCTCGGATTGAGCGCCAAGGCCTGTTTGTAGTCGCCACGGCATGCGTCGTGTCGCCTTTGCCGCGATAAGCATCGCCGCGATTGCGGAATGCCATGGCGAAATCCGGCTTAAGCTTGATCGCCTGGTCGAGATCCCGGATCGCCCGGTCGTATTCGCCCTTGTTGTTGGAGAGGACGGCGCGGTTATTCAGCGCGCTGGTGTTTTCGGGATTGAGCTTGAGCGCTTCCTCGTAGTCGGCGAGTTCGGCGGCGGGATCTTTCTGGGTCAGGCCGCGATCCACGTAAGCGGCCGCCATCACCCTCTCGATGACCTTGCGCCGTTCATCCGGCGGGTCGAGCGACAGCGCCTTCCTATAGTCGTCGATGGCCTTGTCGAATTCCTTCTTTGCCCTATAGGCGTCGCCACGCCCGGCATAGGCCCTGAAGAATTTGGCATCGATCGCGATCGCCGCGTTGTAGTCGGCGAGGGCCGCGTCGTTTTCGCCCTTGTCGATCAGTGCGCTGCCGCGGTTGGTGTAGGCGAACAGGTTTTTCGGATTGAGCTTCATTGCATCGCTGAAATCGGCGATCGCCCGATCAAGCTCGCTCTTCGCCTTGTATTCCACGCCGCGATTGTTGTGCAGCTGGGAGAGGAGATCGCCGTCGAATTTGCCGGAGGCGATGGCGCGGTCGCACGCGGCGATGGCCGGGTCGCCCGAGGTCTCCTCGCAGGCCTTGAAGTCGGGATCGGATGTGAGCACCGAGTTCGGACCGGGAATGAAGGTGGTCGAGGTCGAGTCCGCCTCAATCGTCAGCGTCGCCACGATCGCCGGCAGCGCGAAGCTGACCGGTCCGCTGAAGGGATTGAGCCGCGTCCCCTTCTGCCGCTTGTCGGCCTTGTTCACGCTGAAAGGCGAATCCTTGAAGTCCTTCACGCTGAAATTTTTGCCCTTGCCCCAGGTGGTCTTCACTTCCTTTCCGTCCAGCATGTAGGGACCGGTCTCGGCGGTCCAAAGGAAGTTGGTGAGGTCGGCGAGATTCTTCGGCGTCACGCAGTCTTGCGGGTCGGCGCTGAACCAACCCTCGGTCACCCAGCCTTGCGGCGTCTGATGCGCGATGGAGAAATGCACCGGGCGGTCGAACTTGTTGCAGAATTGAACGCCGGCCAGGGCGGGCGAACACCATCCGAGACAAAAGAGACAGACCAACAGCCGACGCATCGTGCGCCTCCCTCCTCGCGTAAGCGCATGGAGATACTTGCCTGAGCGCGCGCTTACTTAGGAACAAGTGAGCAAAGTAGCATTACGCGGCTCAACGAGGAAGTTACAGTCAAGCAATGCAGTAGGTTGTTCGGAGGAACCATGCTCAAATCGCGGCATGACCTTCGGCCCCTCTCGGGATCTGGCCGCCGGCGCGGCGTCGTTGAAATGACTCATGAATGACATCGAAAAGTGCTATTTTCGCCGTGATGGGAGTCCCTCCCCAGCACTGGTTCCCCCCAAACAGGAACCCGAGAAGCCGCGATCCCCCCGTATCGGGGCTTCTTATTTTTCGTCTCTCCGAATGCGCAAAGAAAAGCCCCAGCGGGACAGCCGGGGCCAGGATGGAATGTTTGGACTGGTGCAGGGTTAGAGAACACGAGCACTGGGATAACCTACCCAACCCGCATGACAAAAAGAAGAAGCCGCGCGCGTCAAGGCGGGTGCGCTGTGGACCCAAAGCGCCGATGCAGCCGTCCACGTTGCGCGTCGCGTTTCTATTCATTGAACAGGGGCAGCATCTGATCTCGCATTAGGTGAACCGCCTCCGCCACGGTCCGAACATTGATGCGCGGCTCGAGGCATTCAATGCCGCTGCTAAGAATGGCTCGGACGTCGGTCCGGGTTAGAA
>JBAUOI010000277.1:0-8497 GCA_049579665.1 Methyloceanibacter sp. | reverse complement strand
CCGAGGAGGAGATAGCCGAGTTCGACAGGGTGGAGACCATCGACCATCTGGCCGGCGCGCTTCAGGCGTTGGGCTGCGAGCCGGTGCGCGTTGGCCGCGGCCAGGCGCTTGCCGAGCGGCTGGTGGCGGGTGAGCGCTACGATCTTGTCTTCTCCATCGCGGAAGGGCTGAAGGGCCGCTCACGCGAGGCGCAGGTGCCTGCGCTTTGCGAGCTGTTCGATCAGCCTTATCTCTTCTCCGACCCGCTCACGGCCGCCGTCGCTCTCGACAAGGCGGTGGCCAAGCGGCTGGTGCGCGATGCCGGCGTGAAGACGCCGTCCTTCGCGGTGGCAAAGCGGAGCGCGACCGAGCTTGCGGATTGGGCCGACTTCCCGGCTTTCGTCAAGCCGCTCGCCGAAGGCACCGGCAAAGGTTGCGAGGCGGCTTCCTTGGTGCAGACGCAAGCCGAGTTGTTCGCCGCCGCGACCCGCGTGATCGAGCGCTACAGCCAGCCGGCTCTGGTCGAGCAATATTTGCCGGGCCGCGAGTTCACCGTCGGCATCGTCGGCAACGGCGATGACGCGCGGGTGATTGGGGTGTGCGAGATTTTGCTCAAGCCGCAGGCGGAAGCCAATGTCTACTCGCTGCACAACAAGGAGCTTTGCGAGGAGTTGGTGATCTACGCGCCGGCTGCCGACGGCGAAGCGCGTCTCGCCGGAACGCGGGCGTTGCAAGCCTATCGCGCGCTCGAATGTCGCGACACGGCGCGGATCGATTTCCGCTCCGACGCCAAGGGCGAGCCCTATTTCCTCGAGGCCAACCCGCTGGCAGGCCTCAACCCCTCGCACTCAGACCTGCCGATCCTCGCCGCGCAGAACGGCATCACTTTCGTCACCCTGATCGGCATGATTCTCGATGCCGGGCTTGCCCGCTATGGGCGGAGCCGGCAGGCGCAAGCGCCAAGGCGGAAACGGGCCTGATGCCGGGCACGGCAGGCTTCATTCCGGTCCTGCATGCGGCGACGGACAGCCGTCCTGACGAGATCGATACCATTGCCGCGGCGGAATCGGTCGCAGGCGCGCTGGATCGGCTCGGCTACGCCACCGAGGTCATCGGGCTCGACCATGATCTTGCCGGGATCGATGCGTTGGTGCCGCGCCGGCCGCTGCTGGTCTTCAACATTGTCGATGCGGTCGACGGCGACTGCCGGCTCGCGCCGATGGTCCCGGCCCGGCTGGATGCTGTCGGACTGCCCTATACGGGGGCCGGCACCAATGCCTGGCTCGACACGCTGTCGAAGATCGGCACCAAGCTGAAGCTTGCGCGCGCCGGCTTGCCGACACCCGAATGGTCGGCCGACGGCAGCGGGCTTAACCCCGATGCCCGCGTCATCGTCAAGCCGGTGTGGGAACATGGCTCGCTCGGCATCGGTCCAGACTCGGTCGTGTTTGGCGCCGACGCCGCCAGGGCTATCGCCGAACGGACGTTGCGCTGGAACACGGAGCATTTCGCGGAAGGCTATATCGACGGGCGGGAATTCGCCTCAGCCATGATGGAAGGGCCAAACGGGGTCGAGCTGTTGCCGATCCGTGAGACCGTGTTCCAAGGCTTCGATGACGGCGAGCCGCTGATCACCGATTACGACGCCAAATGGACCCCCGGCAGCCAGCCATTCCTGGGTACGCCACGCCGTTTTGGCCTCGAGCGGGACGAGCCCGAGCTTGCGGTGGAGTTGAACCGGCTTGCCGTCGCCTGTTGGGATCTGTTCCGGCTCGGCGGTTATGCGCGCGTCGACTTCCGCGTCGACCGCGCGGGCGCCCCCTTCATCCTCGAGGTCAATATGAATCCCTGCCTCAGCTTCGACGCGGGCTTCGCCGCTTCCGCGCAGGAAGCCGGGATCGCTTATGACGAGATGATCGGCCGCATCGTCCAGGACAAGCTTGGACGCTTGCAAGCCATCGCCTGACGTGCTTCGCATCTGAACCATGCTCCGTATCCGCAAAGTGGCCGACGCCACGACGGCGGCGAACCGCTCGGCCATCGAAGCGGCGCAAACCATCATGCGCGAGCAGTTTCCGGCGATGCCGGCTTACGACATCGACAAGCTGCCGGAGCAACTCGCCAATCCGCTCAAGCATCGATTCGTCTCTCGCCTGTTCGTGGCGGAGAACGCGCGCGATCAGACGCTCGGCGTGGCGCTCCTGCTGCACGCGCCGGATATCGGCTTCTCTTATCTCGAGCTGATCTCGACCGCGCTCGGCCGCACGGGGAGGGGCATCGGCGCCGCGCTCTATGAGCGCGTGCGCGAGGAGGCGCGCGCGCTCGGCACCCAGCTCTATTTCGAGAGCCTCCCCGACGATCCCGCGCTCAGTCCCAATCCCGCGATCAGGGCCGAGAACATGGCCCGCCTGAAATTCTACGAGCGCTACGGCGCAAGGCCGATCGTCAACACGGCTTATGAGACGCCGGTGCGGGAGGGAACGTTCGATCCCCCTTACCTTTTGCTCGATCCGCTCGGCTCCAACGATCTGCCCTCGCGCGACCAGGTGAAGAAAGTCGTCCGCGCCGTCCTGGAGCGCAAATACGGGCTCGGCGGCGACTACGTGCAGATGGTTCTCGACTCCATCACCGACGATCCGATCAAGCTGCGCGAGCCGCGCTACACCAAATCGCGCCGCGCGCCGAAGGCGGAGGTGAGCGAGACGGCCGAGCCGCGCATCGCGCTCGTGCTCAACGACGACCACACCATCCATCACGTGCAGGAGCGGGGCTATGTCGAGGCGCCGGTGCGCATCCGCTCGATCCTGTCGGAACTCGACGCCTCGGGTCTGTTCGAGAAAATGCCGGCGAAGCGCTATTCGGACCGGCACATCCGCGCCGTGCATGACGGTCGGCTGGTCGATTACATCCGCAAAGCCTGCCTCATGGCCGGCCCGAAGAAGTCGATCTACCCTTACGTGTTCCCGACGCGGAACCCAGCGCGGCCGCCGCGCGACGAGACCGTGCTCGCCGGCTATTACTGCATCGACACCTTCACGCCGCTCAATCAGAACGCCTATCTCGCCGCGCGCTCGGCGGTCGATTGCGCCCTGACCGCCGCCGAGAAGGTGCTCGAGGGGACCGACCTCGCCTATGCCTTGGTGCGGCCACCCGGCCATCACGCCGAGACGCGCACCTTCGGCGGCTTCTGCTACTTCAATAACGGGGCGATCGCCGCCAATCTGCTGGCGCGCTATGGCCGCGTGGCGATCCTCGACATCGACTATCACCACGGCAACGGCCAGCAGGAGATCTTCTACAACCGCGCCGACGTGCTGACCGTGTCGATCCACGGTCATCCAAGCTTCGCCTATCCGTATTTCTCGGGCTTCCGCGACGAGACCGGGACCGGCGCGGGTGCCGGCTACAATCTCAACATCCCGCTGCCGGAGCACATCACGCCGGAGCAGCACCGCAACGGCGTGACCGAGGGCTTGCGCCGCATCAGGCGGTTCAGCCCGGCGTTCCTCATCGTGTCGCTTGGCTTCGACACCGGGCGCGGCGATCCCACCGGCACATGGCCGAACCGCGCCAAGGATTTCGAGCAGCTCGGCCGCATGATCGGCGAGCAGGGCTACTCCACCCTGGTGGTGCAGGAGGGCGGGTATCGGGTGCGGACGCTCGGCGCGAACGCGCGGAGCTTCTTCAACGGGCTCGTCACCGGCTATGCATCGGCGCGGCAAATGGCGCCGTCGCTGAACCGCAGCGCCGGCCTCGCGCGAGCGGGTCAGCATCGCAACGGGCTCGAATGGCGAAGCGCGGTGATGGCCGACGATGTCGGACGTGTGCACTCGCTGGTGGCGAACACCGGCTTCTTCAATCAGGCCGAGGTGGAGGTGGCCGCCGATCTCGTCACCGAGCGCCTCACCAAAGGCACCCGCTCGGGCTACAATTTCGTGCTGGCCGAGCGGGGCTCATCGCTGGTCGGCTATGCCTGCTACGGCCCCATCCACGGCACGCAAGGCTCCTTCGAGCTTTATTGGATCGCGGTGTCGCCCGACGAGCAGCGGCGAGGGATGGGCGCCCAGGTCTACGCCCGCGCCGAGGCGGCGATGCGCAAAGCCGGCGCCAAGCACGTCTACGCCGACACCTCGTCCTCCGACCGCTATGCCGGGACGCGCGGCTTCTATCAGCGCATGGGGTTTCATGAGGATGCGCGGCTCGCCGATTTCTACGGCCCAGGCGACGGGAAGATCGTCTATGTGAAGCCGCTTTCTCCCTCCCCCTGAAAGGGGAGGGGTCGGGGTGGGGGTTGTGGTTGAGGGCTTGACCCCCACCCGGCTTGGCTAAAGCCAAGCCGACCTCCCCTTCAGAGGGAGGGATTATGCCGTGCCGGCTTGGATGATCCTTAGGCGTGAGGTTGTGGGCGTCACTTTCGCCAGCGTGAGGCCCGCTTCGGCAAGCAGCGTCTCGAACTCGGCGAGGCTGCGCGCGCGGCCGCCGGTGATGGTCATCATATGCAGGTCGAGCATGATCGCCGCGGGATCGTCGGCGGCGCGCTCGGGCAGCAGCCGCTCGATGATGGCAAGCCGCGCGCCGTCAGGCATGGCGGCGCGGCAGTTGCGCAGGATGGTAAGCGCGTCCGCGTCGTCATATTGCTGGAGCACGCCCTGCAACAGATAGAGATCGGCCTTCACCGGTATGCCGTCGAGCAGGTTTCCCGGCACGAACTCGAGGCGCTTGGCCACGTCGAGGAGCGGCTTGAAGGGCAGTGACAGCTCGACCAAGCGCGACCGGTCGAGCGGCGCGCCGGCGAAGTGCGAAAAGGTTTGCAGAATGGCGACGGTGCCGACCCCGGAAAAATCGAGCACCTCGACGATGGCGCCCAGCTGAGCACCAGTCTCCTTGGCGAGATAAGAATCGAACAGTGCGCCTTGCTGCTCATGCCTGGCGCGCCAGTCGAACACGCTCATGCCGAAGCATTGCTCGAAGGCGGGCTTGCCGGTCTCCAGGCTTGAAGCGAAATTGGCCCAGGGCCACCAATACTGCCCGACGACGATCTGGACTTTCTCGGCGAGACGCGAAGCCGAGCCCGAGCGAAGCGATTGGCCGCCCGATGTCAGCGCGAACGCGCCCCCCTCGAGCTCCTCGCAGATGCCGATGCCGCAAAGCCCGCGCAAGAAGCGGGTGAAGTGAGGCGCCGAAAGTTCAAGCGTCCCGGCTAGCTGGGCGCCCGTTGCCGGCCCCGCCGCGAGCCTGTCGGGAAGCCCAAGCTTGACCGCGGCATAGACCAGCGCCGCCTCGTGATAGGCGTCGATCTGCTTGCGGAGCCTGTCCTCGAAGGCTGCTTGATCGGTCATCGGGAGAACCAAAATTGTTAGTAACGGTGATTACTCTACCAGTACGGGCGGACGAACGCGGGAGAGTCATTGCCGACTCAAACACGCTGCTATAACCACCTGCCATGACGAGCGAAATGCCAGAACAAGCGCAAGGCGAGACGCAAGCCGAGGCCGATAGCCCTGCGGAGCCGGCGGCCTCACCTGCGTCTTCGCAAGCGGTCACCGTCGAAATGATGCGGCCAGAGCCCGAGGACGACCGGGTGCTGATCGTCGATTTCGGCAGCCAGGTGACGCAGCTGATCGCGCGGCGCGTGCGCGAGGCGGGCGTCTATTCGGAGATCGTGCCGTTCGACAAGGCGGAAGCGGCGCTGGCGGAAAAGGAGCCGCGCGCCATCATCCTCTCGGGTGGCCCGGCCAGCGTGCACGAGACGGGCACGCCGCAAGCGCCGCAGGCGCTGTTCAACGCAGGCGTGCCGGTGCTCGGCATCTGCTATGGCGAGCAGGCCATGGTGGCGGCTCTCGGTGGCCAGGTCGAAAGCGGGCATGAGCGCGAATTCGGCCGCGCCGAGCTTCAGATCATCGACGAGACGCCGTTGTTCGAGGGCGTCTTCCAGATCGGCGAGAAGGCACCGGTATGGATGAGCCATGGCGACCGCGTGACGCGGCTGCCGCCCGGCTTCCGCGCCGTCGGCATCTCGACCGGCGCGCCGTTTGCGGCCATCGCCGACGATTCGCGCCGCCTCTACGGCGTGCAGTTCCATCCCGAAGTGGTGCACACGCCGCGCGGCGCGGCGCTGCTCGCCAATTTCGTGCATCGCATCGCCGGTTGCGTCGGTGATTGGAGCATGGCCCAGTTCCGCGAGAGCCAGGTCGCGCGCATCCGCGAGCAGGTGGGCGACGGGCTGGTGATCTGCGGGCTCTCCGGCGGCGTCGATTCAGCCGTCGCCGCGCTCCTGATCCACGAGGCGATCGGCGACCAGCTCACCTGCATCTTCGTCGATCATGGATTGCTGCGGCAGAACGAGGCGCAGGAGGTCGTCGAGCTGTTCCGGGGGCATTACAACATCCCGCTGATCGCGGTCGATGCGAGCGCGCGCTTCCTCGATGCGCTTGCCGGCGTCACCGACCCCGAAGTGAAGCGCAGGATGATCGGCAAGCTGTTCGTTGATGTGTTCGAGGCTGAGGCCGAGAAGATCGGCGCGGTCGATTTCCTCGCGCAAGGCACGCTCTATCCCGACGTGATCGAGAGCGTGTCGGCGACCGGCGGCCCGTCGGCCACCATCAAGTCGCACCATAATGTCGGCGGGTTGCCCGAGCGCATGAAGCTCAAGCTGATCGAGCCGTTGCGCGAGCTGTTCAAGGACGAGGTGAGGGCGCTAGGCCGCGAGCTTGGCCTGCCCGATGCCTTCGTCAACCGCCACCCTTTCCCCGGACCGGGGCTCGCCATCCGCATCCCCGGCGAGGTTACCGAGGAGAAGCTGGCGATTCTGCGCAAAGCCGATGCCATCTATCTCGATGAGATCAGGAAGCAGGGGCTATACGACAAGATCTGGCAGGCCTTCGCCGTGCTGCTGCCGGTGCGCACGGTCGGCGTGATGGGCGATGCGCGCACCTACGACTTCGTCTGCGCGCTGCGCGCCGTGACCTCGACCGACGGCATGACCGCCGATTATTACGACTTCTCCCACGATTTTCTTGGGCACGCCGCGCGGCGCATCATCAACGAGGTGCGCGGCATCAACCGCGTGGTCTACGATATCACCTCCAAGCCACCCGGCACGATCGAGTGGGAGTAGGTGCATCGTGCGCTGCAAAATGGCCGCTTTTTACGCTGGGGGTAGATCGTCTAAAATAGAACCAAAAAGGCTGCTGCTTCTCTGAGGGGACGGGGGGTGTCCGTATTGGCTGAGTTGGGGCGCCGCAACGCCGGGGCCGCTGCAACCGCGTCGACGGGAGACTGATCCGTTGCCGATAAGATCGCTCCTTCTGACTATCGTCGGTATCGTCATCGTCGTCGCCTTGTCGGCGGCCCGATCTTTTGCCGTGGAGCAGCCGGCGGACGTTCCGGCTTGGCTGCGGGCGCATATCGGCGAAGGCGACGGTCAAATCGCCCTAGTGGTCTTGAAGCGGGCGCGCGCGCTTTACCTGCAAAAGTCGAGCGAAGGCGCGGTCAAGAATCCCTGCTACTTCGCCATGGACGCCACGCGCCCCGGCGGATTTACGCGGCGGTTTTACGTGATCTGCGAAGCCGACCGGTCGTTTCGCGCGATTTCATCGGGTCACGGCAACGGCCGGAATTTGAACGGCATCGCGAATTTCGCCAACGGACAGCGCTGCGCGAAGAACTTCAGCAATGCGATGGATTCGAAATTGACGGCGGGCGGTGCGTATGTGACGGCCGAAACGATCACGTCGTTCAAGGGGTATTATCGCGACGGCGCGGGAAAAAGCGTGGCTTTCATCCGCCCGTTCGTGCAGTTCGACGGCGAAGGCGAAGCCGCCAATGCCAGACCGCGCGCCATCGGCGGGCATCCGGCCGCCTTATTGCGGGGAGTTTGCCTTCGGAAAGATCCGGGCAGCCCGTACGCCAATGACAACGGCTACGTTCCGTTTGGAAAGCTGGTGGTTTACGCCGGCGGCCGCAGCAACGGCTGCACCAGCTGGTCGCCTTCCGACGCCGGGCAAGTCGTTCCGATGATGAAGGAGCCTACGACGCTTTACATTTATCCCGACTCGAACGACATCGCCGCCGTCGCGCAAGCGGTGAAGGCCGGCCGGTCGCCGTCGCGCGCGGGATTATATTGGAACGCTTCCTGCTTGAACGAAATCCGCTCTCCAAAATTTTGGCCAAAAGAAACTCTCGAGCCGATCCTTGCCCAATATAAGAAGGACCATCCGGCGCCGCCGGCGCGGCCGACGCCGGTCTGCAAGGGGCAGTGAAATTTGTCTCTTGTTCTCTCTCTTGTCCGTCCGGATGTGGCACTTCGCCTGAGGCTAAATGACCCGTGGGCTGCCCGCACCAAGCTCCGTCATACCGGCGAAAGCCGGTATCCAGAGCCGCAGTTGCCCTGGATCCCGGCTTTCGCCGAGATGACGCGAGAGGGGTGAGTAGTTCCCAAACAATCCCCGCGCGCCAAATCGCCCTTACAATGCGTCCACCTCGTCCAGTTGAGGGCGTTTCTCGAGGCGTCGTGAGG
>JBAUOI010000276.1:0-1973 GCA_049579665.1 Methyloceanibacter sp. | reverse complement strand
TGCTTCATGCCGCTCACCGTCGGCGGCGGCGTGCGCAGCGTGGAAGACGTGCGCGCGCTGCTCGAAGCCGGCGCCGACAAGGTGTCGATCAATACGGCGGCGGTGAAGGATCGCGGCCTGGTGCGGGCAGCGAGCGAGAAATTCGGCGCGCAATGCATCGTCGTCGCCATCGATGCCAAGCGCGTGCCGGTCAATGGCAGAGGATCGCGTTTTGACATCTTCACCCATGGCGGCCGCGAGCCGACCGGCATCGAAGCGGTCGGCTATGCACAAGAGGTGGTCGCGCTCGGCGCCGGCGAGATCCTGCTCACCTCGATGGACCGCGACGGCACGCGCAAGGGCTTCGACCTCGAGCTGACGCGAGCAATAGCCGATGCCGTCACGGTGCCGGTGATCGCCAGCGGCGGGGTGGGCACGCTCGACCATTTGGTCGAGGGCGTGCGCGAGGGCCATGCCAGCGCGGTCCTGGCCGCCTCGATCTTCCACTATGGCGAGCATTCGATCGGCGAGGCCAAGCGCCACATGGCGGCCGCCGGGCTGCCCATGCGGCTCGATCGCTAACACGCTTGCGTCGTATTGGCGGCGTAAGGTCTGCCCCGCAAACGGGCAGATGCCCCAACTTTGGTAAGGATTACCTGGACGTGCCTATTCCCTCTCGGGGCGCGGCAGTGTATGAGCCAAGACATGACCAATGATGTGCTGATGCGGCTTGCCGCCACCATCAAATCGCGCCGGACTGCCAGGCCCGAGGACTCGCATACGCGGCGGCTGCTGGACGGCGCCCCGATCAAGCCGGCCAAGAAGCTCGGCGAAGAGGCGGTCGAGGTGGCAATCGCGGCGCTGGCTCAGGACAAGAAGGCGTTGGTCGCGGAGACGGCGGATCTGCTCTATCATCTCCTCGTGGTGCTCGAGTCCCGGCGCATTCCGTTAGAGGACGTGCTTGAGGAGTTGGAGCGCCGTATGAGCGCGACGGACCTCGAACAAAAGAGGCGGAAAGCCGCGTCGCGCTGACGGGTGAGCGCTGTTCCATGAACCCGCGTCCCCACGTCGCGTTCTCACCCTACGCCGTCTATCTGCGCGAAGAATGGGCGCGGCTCAGGGCCGATACGCCCATGCCGCTGACCGAGGCCGAGCTCGACAATCTGGCGAGCCTGACCGAGCGCGTCTCCTCGAACGAGGTGGTCGACATCTATCTGCCGCTCAGCCGGCTGCTCAACCTCTATGTCGAGTCGACGCAAGGGCTGCATGACAGGACCACGCAATTCCTGCGCAAGAGCGACGGCAAGATGCCGTTCATCATCGGGCTGGCCGGGAGCGTCGCGGTGGGCAAGAGCACCACGGCGCGCGTGCTCCAGGCGCTGCTGGCGCGCTGGCCGAGCCACCCGCGTGTCGAGTTGCTGCCGACCGACGGGTTCCTGTTTCCCAATGACGTGCTCGAAGCGCGCGGACTGATGAACCGCAAGGGCTTCCCCGAGAGCTACGACCTGACCAAGCTCTTGAATTTCCTGGGCGATGTGAAATCGGGCAAGGACAAGGTCGAGGCCCCGGTCTATTCCCATCTGATCTATGACGTGCTGCCGGACCAGAGGCTCAGCATCGAGCGGCCCGACATCGTCATCGTCGAGGGGCTGAACGTGCTCCAGCCGGCCAAGCTGCCGAAGGACGGCGAGGCGATTCCCTTCGTCTCCGATTTCTTCGATTTCTCGATCTATATCGATGCCGCCGCCGAGTTGGTCGAGAGCTGGTACGTCGAGCGCTTCTTGCGGCTACGGCAGACGGCGTTCCGCGACCCCGCCTCCTATTTCCACCGCTACGCCACGCTGTCGGAAGAGGAAGCCGTCGCCACCGGCCTCGCGATCTGGCGCTCGATCAATCTCCTCAATTTGAACGAGAACATCCTGCCGACGCGCCAGCGCGCCGATTTGATCCTGCGCAAGGGCGCGGACCATGCGGTGGAGACGGTGGCGCTCAGG
>JBAUOI010000275.1:0-2441 GCA_049579665.1 Methyloceanibacter sp. | reverse complement strand
TTAATTGACTGCAATAATTCGGGGCAAGTCGCCTTAGTGCGGCCACCTATGGCGCGCGTACTAAGGTATCACCGGTAACAGGCTCATAGGCACTGGTGGCTGAGAGAGTTAGGTCGCGCTCCCGCCTGAAAACAGAGGGGAGCCAAATGAACTCTCAAGAGTCCTATCAGAACTTTTACGATCCTACGACGCTGGCAGTGATGGACCGGGCGTTCGCCGCCATATGGACAGCTGTGAAGGCGGACGACCCCTTTCGAAATTACGTCCACGATAGAGAATTGAGGCTTGTCATCGGGGCAAAGCTTCTCAACTTGGTGGGGGATGGAATCATCGATCCTATTCGGCTGCGACAGCTCACCGTAGAGAGCTTGTCTCTTCCGTGCTGATCGAAGTGAGGCAGCCTGCTCAGCCGTTGCCGTTGACCGGATTGGTCAACGCGATCCAAGGGCTTCAAAGCTTCCTTGGCGATCACCCCGTGCTGACGCGGCGAACGAAGTTTGCCGCATGGTTCGTCGCAGTGGCCGCAATCAGCTTCTGTTGGTTTATTAGATGACGGAGCCCGCCGAGGGTGGGCGCAGTGCTAATGCGCTCTCGCGTCGACTTCGGTCAGCGCCCTTTCTGCAAGAGCACCAAATAGAGATAAAGCCCGGATTGGCCGGGCTTCTCTTTACTCGTACTGGCGGTATCGACGTTGGCTGGGGACGGGGGGCGTCACGGAAGCTATGCCGATACTACTGTAAGTAGAACCTGCTTAGACGGACTTAGTTCCGGTTGCCAAGCGTATCGTAGGAGGGCACCGAAAGGAGAAAGCCCCCACCAAATCTGTCAGGCGCTTACGATCCGCACGCGAGCCATCTAATTTTCCCTTACGCAACTAATGCGGGCAATAATTATAAATCACGCGCAAGGCTTGTAACGCCACTCTTCAGTGCCCATATGTTTATTACTGGCACGCCGGACCCTAGGCGCTGACGGTAAAGCTACCGTGCCAACTCCGTGCACGCCCCTTTCCCGAAAACAATCAGCACCACGACCGCCCCCCGCGGAACAGGGGTCCGGCGATTGTCAGCCTGCGAAAATCGCCTGCAAATCGCCTGCGAACTAAACCTAAGAGGCACTACAATGAATGCCAATCCCCAAGCTGCCGCCGAGCAAGCCCGCAAGACGTACCGCGACGTGGCGGCTCAACTCAGTCACCTCGGTCTCGACACCGCCGTTCCGGAAGGCGTGCGCGCCCTTGCCGAGAAGGCCGTAGCGCAGACCCGCGAGCTCTATGACCGCTCTAAGGATGCTTTCGATGCATCCTTGACGACGTTCGAGAGATCCTTCGACGCCGCGGGCCAGGGTGCTGCGGCGTTCAACCGCAAGATCGTCGACGTTGCCCGGCGCAACGTCGATGCGAGCTTCGACTTGGCCACGAGCCTAGCGGGCGCTAAGAAGCTTACCGATATCGTGGAGTTGCAGGCGGTCTATTGGCGGAAGCAGTTCGAAGTGCTGACGGCGCAGGCCGGGGAGGTCAGCGCGCTTTCGACCAAGCTGACGGCCGCTGCTGCCGAGCCGACCAAGGCGCACCTACGCGTAGTAGTGGATAAGCCACGCAAGGTAGCGCTGATTTAGGATCAGCCGAATTTAGGACTACCGCAATGACCATTCCCCATTACATCAATGAACACACATCGGAAATTCGGGCGATCAAGCCTGGGTGGTATGGGATGGAGAGCAACGGCAAGATCTCATCCGGGCCGTTTTCGAACAAGGGGATATGCCTCACCGGAATCGTTCAGGCGAGGAGCAATTTTCGAGCATCGCCCCGGTTTGCACAGGCCATTAAGTGTCCCGAGTGTGGAAACGAGCACGTCCGGGTGTGCACTCGCTTAGATGAATATGGCCGGGTATGGACTGACAACTCCTGCGAGACCTGCGGACACAAACTCAGCCCCGAAGAGATAGGGCGTCGCGTTGTCAACTAAAGCGCGAGCGGTATGTCGCAGGCAATGATGGACGGAAGTTGCTGAGGGCTGGAGGAAAGGAGATGAACGTCGCCACCATTCTGAAGCAGAAGGGTAGGGGTGTCTTCACCACCACCACAGACAAGTCATTGCTCGATATCGCAAAGCTGCTTGCGCAGCATGGTATTGGCTGCATCGTCATTGTGGGAAACGACGACAAGATCGCGGGCATCGTGTCGGAGCGCGATCTCATGCGGGCGATCGGCCAAGGCGGCCCTAAAGTCTTGAAGGAGCCGGTCTCGGACTTCATGACCAAGACTGTGGTCACGGCGCGGGAGGCCGACACGATCAACCGGCTGATGGCAGAAATGACGACGCGCCGGTTCCGCCACATGCCTGTGGTGGAACGAGACCGTCTAGTAGGCCTCGTCTCCATTGGCGATCTCGTCAAGATTCAGATCGCCGAAATCGAGATGGAGGCGGCCGCGACGC
>JBAUOI010000274.1:0-6639 GCA_049579665.1 Methyloceanibacter sp. | reverse complement strand
AGATCGGCGGCGCGGGAGCGCGTCGGCACCAAGCCCCGCTCCACTAATAATTGGTCGACACGTCTTTTTTTGTAGATGGGCACAAAAGCTTCTCATATGCTCCCGCTTGCGTCGGGAATCCTCGCGCGCGGACGAAGGCCGGGAGCGGTCGGCGCCGCCAACATATACATACTGCGAAGCGCCCCGCTCGGCGCGCCATCGCGGAGGTCTCGTGAGCCTAGAATCTTCGGCTTACCTTACCGACAAGTGCGAAGTCCAAAATCGTGACGTGACCGGCGGCAGGGCCGTCTTTGCTCGGGATGTCATCGAGCAAGGCGAGCTTATTGCCGTTTGGAGCGGGCGCATCGTCGCCGCAGACGAGCTTGACGAGCTGCCTCCCGAGATCAGGCGCCATACGGTGCAGATCGAGGAATCGCTCTATCTCGCCTCGATCACGGCCGCCGAGCCGCCTGACTACATCAACCATTCCTGCGAGCCCAATGCTGGGCTTGAAGGACAGATCGCCATCGTCGCCCTTCAGCGCATCCAGCCCGGGGACGAGGTCACCATCGATTACGCCATGTGCGACGGCTCGCCCTATGACGAGTTCGAGTGCGGCTGTGGGTCGGCGATCTGCCGCGGCAGGATAACCGGGGACGACTGGCGCAACCCCACGCTCTGGGAGCGCTATGCCGGACATTTCTCGCCCTATCTCGAGCGCCGCATCAAGGCGCTCAAGCGGCGGCGGTTCCGCCGCAAACGCGGGCTTGTGGCCGTCGGCACAGAGGCCACCGGAAACACTGCATGAGCAGGTTTGAACTTCAGCCAAATCAAGGGACAAAACTATGCTGACGGTCAGCACCTATGTTGCGCCGAGCGCCATCGAGGGGCTCGGCGTGTTTGCCGGCGAGTTCATCGAACGGGGGCGCCTCATGTGGAGCCTTAATCCGAAATTCGACATCTTCGTCACCCGGGAGGAGCTTGGAGCGCTGCCACCGCATGTGCAGCACTTCATTGCCCGCTACAGCTATCCGCATCTGGAAATGCCAGGAGTGGTGGTCGTCGACTGCGACAACGGCCGTTTCATGAACCACACCCTCGCCCCCAACACCGATTTCCGTATCTTCGACAAAGGCTACGCGCTGATCGACATCGCCGAAGGGGACGAGATCACCTGCAATTATCACGAGTTCGATCCGACCTTTGCGGGCTTCTTCCCGCATATCCAGGCAGCCGTGGCGCATGGCAGGCTGCATGCCAGCAGCAGGTAGGCCGGCGCGCTTGGCGCTAGCCGCATGCCTGGCCTGGGCGGCGCCGCTCGACGCGGCGGCCGCAGCGGAACCCTATCCCGGCTTTGCCTGGATGAGCGGCGCGGGCGACGGCAACGCGGTGCTCACTTACGGCTCGACCGAGACCGGCGAGGACTATCTGTTCAGCCTGATCTGCGGCAACGAGAACAAGGGCACCGATGCCACGCTCTATGTCGACGTCACGGACACCAATGTCGGCCAGGCGACCGTCATCGAGCTTGCCGCCGGCGGCGCCAAAGTCTCGCTCAAGGGCAAAATTGCCACGGATGAAATGAGCGGCTTCCATTTCGCCAATGCCAAGAAATTCAAGAGACAGGTAAGGTCGTTGAAACTTTGCCGGAAAAGGGGCGCGCCGCGGAGGTTTCGGCGTTTGCTAAGGCCTGCAAGCTCGACTAAACAGGGTCGCCGGCAGGGCAACCCCTAAATTGCGCCCTGGCCGGCTGAAACTTAAGCCGGCACGAAAGCATTTTCCCCATGATGTCCCGAGCCTCCGTGCGTCCTTTGCTTGCAGCCTGTGTCCTCGCAGGCGCGCTCCTCCCTTTCAGTTTCGCGCGCAGCGAAGAAACCCTGGTCTGGACCGCCAATACCAACGGCGATCTGATATCGCTCTCTTACGGGTCGCTCGATACCAGCAAGCCGCCGGTCCTGCTTCTGTCCTGCTTCAACGAGATGAGCATTGGCGTGCTGGAAATCTTCGGCACGATCGAGGGCACCAGGCCGGGACAGAAATTGAGCATCGATCTCTCGGCCGGAGGCACCCAATCCTCGGTTCCGGGCGCGGCGGAGCTCGACGACAAGACCGGGACGATGTTCGCCGAGGCGAGCGATGTCGAGATCGCGCCCCTGCTTGGGGTGCTCAAAGCCTCAGGACCGTTGACGGTCAAGCTCGCCTCGACCACGCGAACGCTGCCGGAAGTCGGGCGCGCCGAGGCGGCCGAGAAGTTCAGCAAAGACTGCCAGATCGGGTAGAGGGCCGGATTATCGGGCGAGGCGAACGACCCCGGCCGCGTCGCGATCCTTGCCGAGCGCGGTGAACACCGCTGCGACAATGCCTGAAGCGTCGAGCCCGACCTCGGCATACATGGCGGCCGGCTTGTTCTGCTCGATGAAGCTGTCCGGCAGATGCAGAGTCCGAACTTTCAGCCCACGGTCGAGCAAGCCTTCGCGCGCGAGGGCTTGTAGCACCATCGCGCCGAAGCCGCCGCTCGATCCCTCCTCGACGGTGATCAGCACCTCGTGGTTTTGCGCGAGCCGGCGCAACAAATCCATGTCGAGGGGCTTGGCGAAACGCGCATCGGCGACGGTCGCGGGCAAGCCGAAGCCGGCCAGTTGATCGGCAGCCACCAGGCATTCGGACAGCCTCGCGCCGAAGGAGAGCAATGCCACCGCCGAGCCCTCGCGCACGACGCGGCCTTTGCCGATCGGAACCGGCGTGCCGCGCTTGGGCAATGCCTCGCCAATCCCCTCCCCGCGCGGATAGCGCAAGGCCGAGGGGCCGTCGTCGATGATGGCGGCGGTTGCCACCATATGCATCAGCTCGGCCTCATCGGCGGCCGCCATCACCACCATGCCGGGGAGGCATGAGAGATAGGCGACATCGAAAGACCCGGCATGGGTCGGGCCATCGGCGCCGACGAGCCCTGCCCGGTCGATGGCGAAGCGCACGGGGAGACCCTGCACTGCCACGTCGTGCACCACCTGATCGTAGGCGCGCTGGAGGAAGGTCGAGTAGATGGCGGCAAAGGGCTTGTAACCTTCGGCGGCAAGTCCGGCGGCGAAGGTCACGGCGTGCTGCTCGGCGATGCCGACATCGAAGCAACGCCCCGGGAAAACCTCGGCGAAGCGGTCGAGCCCGGTGCCGGACGGCATGGCCGCGGTGATGGCGACGATCTTGTCGTCGGCGCGCGCCTCTTCTATCAGAGCTTGCGCGAAGACCTTGGTATAGCTCGGCGGTCCACCGGCGGACGGCTCTTGCGCGCCGGTGACGACATTGAACTTGCCGACGCCGTGGAACTTGTCGGCGGAGATCTCGGCAGGCCCGTAGCCCTTACCCTTCTGCGTCACGACATGGACCAGGATCGGTCCGTTCTTCATGGCGCGCACATTGCGTAGAACGGGCAGCAGATGATCGAAATTGTGCCCGTCGATCGGGCCGACATAATAGAAGCCGAGCTCTTCGAACAGCGTACCGCCGGTCCAGAAGCCGCGAGTGAATTCCTCGGCGCGGGCCGCCCGCTTCTGCCAGCTCTTGGGCAAGAGCTTGCCGGCAAGGTCTTTGAGAAAGCGGCGGAAGCGCCGATAGGTGCCGCCGGAGATGAGCTTGGCGAGATAGGCGCTCATGGCGCCGACCGGCGGGGCGATCGACATGTCGTTGTCGTTGAGGATGACGATCAGCCGGGAATCCATTGCGCCGGCATTGTTCATGGCCTCATAGGCCATGCCCGCGCTCATGGCGCCGTCGCCGATCACCGCAACCACGTTGTGCGTCTTGCCGCCGAGGTCGCGGGCGACCGCCATGCCGAGGCCGGCCGAGATCGAGGTCGAGGAATGGCCCGCGCCGAAGGTGTCGTACTCGCTCTCGGCCCGCTTGCAGAAGCCCGACAGGCCGTCAGCCTGGCGCAGGGTGCGGATGCGGTCGCGCCGTCCAGTCAGGATTTTGTGCGGGTAGGATTGGTGGCCGACGTCCCAGATCAACTTGTCATGCGGTGTATCGAAGACGTGATGCAGCGCGATGGTCAGCTCGACCACGCCAAGCCCCGCGCCGAGATGGCCGCCGGTGACAGAAACCGCTGCGATCAGCTCCCGGCGGAGCTCCTCGGCCAGCTGGGGCAGATCCTGGTCCTGAAGCGCGCGGAGATCCTGAGGATCCCGGATACGATCAAGCAACGGCGTGGAACTCTCGGCGCTCATTCGCAACTGCCCGCCAGACTGAAGTGAAAAACGATCGGAAGGATCAACGCGTTAAGCACCTTTATCGGCCGCGAGCCCGGCTTGCAACTATCGCGTAAGGCAGGCCAAATCGTGTCATGGAGCCAAGGATCATGAGCCCAGCGGCAACCATAGCGGAGTGGCCCGTTCCGCCCAAGCGGCGCCTCGCTTTCCCCTGGCTGATCCTGAAGATGATCCGGAATCCGGTCGGGAGCTGGAGCGAGGAATTCTATCGCGAGAAGCTGATCGTCTATCGCTGGCTCGGGCTCGAGTCCGCCTTCGTCATGGACCCCCCGCTCATTCAAAGCGTGCTGCTCGACGATGCCGAGAGCTATTCGAAGCAACCGCTGAACGACGACGTATTTGGCGAGGCGATCGGCGGCGGGCTGCTCAACGCCGAGGGCGATGCATGGCGCTGGCAGCGCCGGCTGACCGCGCCGCTGTTCAGGGCCGAGGACATGCTCGCTTACATTCCCGCCTTCGGCGGGGCTTGCGGGCCCGTGCTCAAGCGCTGGCGCGAGGCGCCGCCCGGAACAGCCCAAGCGATCGACAGAGACATGACGCGGGCGACCTTGCAGGCGCTGCAAGATACTGTGCTTGGCGCGAGCCTCGGCGAGGAGGATCGACGCAGCATCGAACAGGCCGGTGCCGCGTTTCTCGGCTATTCGGTGTGGAAGATCGCGCTGACCTCGCTCGGATTGCCGCCATCGATCCCACATCCGGGCTCGCGGGTGATGACGCGCGCGGGCAAGACGCTGCGCGACATCGCCACGCGCGTGCTGGCAAATGCGCGAGAGAGCGTGGACCAGCGCGACGATCTGCTCGGCCGGCTGGTTACGGCTAAGGATCCCGCCACGGGCGGGTCCATGCCAGACGCCCTCATCGTGGACAATGTCGTGACCTTCCTAATGGCGGGGCATGAGACGACGTCGCAGGCGCTCACCTGGACGCTCTATCTGCTCGCGCTGTTCCCTGCTTGGCAGGAGGCGGTCCGCCAGGAGGTGCGAAGCGTCACCGGCGGGCACTCGATCGGCCGCGAGGAGATCGGCAAGCTGCAACTGCTCGATGCCGTGTTCCAGGAGGCGATGCGGCTTTATCCGCCCGCTCCCGTGCTGATGCGGCGGACGATCCGCCCTGTCACGCTCGGCGGCGTCGCGCTTGGTGCGGGCGCCACCATCAGCATTCCGGTCTATGTCGTGCACCGGCACCTGAGCCTGTGGCCGGAGCCTCTCAAATTCGATCCGTCGCGTTTCACGGCCGAAGCGAAAGCGGGGCGCCTCCGCTGCGCCTATATGCCTTTCGGCGCGGGCCCGCGGACTTGCGTCGGCGGCACATTCGCGATGCTGGAGGGAAAGACCCTCCTCGCCACGCTGCTTCAGCATGCAAGCTTTGCGCTGCCGGAGGGCGAGCGGCCCACGCCCTTCGCTCGTATCACGCTCAGCCCGAAACACGGGCTGAAGCTCAACGTCACAACGCTTGGCTGAAAGTCCGCCCTAGTCCTCGACGTCGAGGGGCTCGGTGCCGGTCGGCTGGCCGTTCTGATTGAGCGAGATCTTCTCGACCCTCGCCTCGGCCTTGCGCAGCAGCGCGTCGCAATGGATCTTCAGCGCCTCGCCCCGTTCATAGATGCGGATCGAGGCTTCGAGCTCGACATCGCCCTTCTCCAGGCGGTCGACGATGGTCTCGAGCTCCTTCAGCGCCTGCTCGAAACTCATGGTCTTGATATCGGAATCGGTCGGATCGGCCATGGTCTGGCTTAGCTCTTAACTGCATCCAGGATCAAGAGGCCGCTCCCATCAGCGTTTCCACGTGCACCGAAGTGGAGCTTGCCAAAGCATCGAGGTCGTAGCCGCCTTCGAGCGTCGAAACGAGCTTGCCGCCGGTGTGCTTGGCGGCTGCCTCCAACAGCTGCTCGGTCACCCAGGCGAAATCGGGCTCGAGCAGCCTGAGCTGCGCCAACGGATCCTTGAGGTGTGCGTCGAACCCGGCCGAGACCAGGAGAAAGTCGGGCGCGAAGGCGTCGAGCGCGGGCAGGATGCGCGACTCCCAGGCCGCGCGAAAATCCTCGCCGTCGTCGCCGGGGGCAAGCGGCGCGTTGCAGATATTGCCGACGCCCGTCTCGTCCAACGCGCCGGTGCCTGGGAACAGCGGCATTTGATGGGTCGAGCCGTAGAACAGATCCTTGTCGGTCCAGAATGCGGCCTGCGTGCCGTTGCCGTGGTGCACGTCGAAATCGACCACCGCCACGCGTTTCGCGCCATGCCTGGCGCGGGCATGCAGCGCGGCGACGGCGACGGAGTTGAACAGGCAGAAGCCCATGGCGCGCGACGGCTCGGCGTGATGGCCGGGAGGACGCACCGCGCAGAAGGCATTGTCGACCTTGCCCCCCATGACCTGATCCACGGCATGGAGGGTCGCGCCG
>JBAUOI010000273.1:0-14102 GCA_049579665.1 Methyloceanibacter sp. | reverse complement strand
GCGTAGGCCCTTTCGGGATAAGCGGCTGCGCCATGCCGGGTGCGTCGTTGAGGCCCTGACGGGGCCCCAAGAAAGCCGGCTCAGCCCGCAGCGGCGCTGAGCCTTTCAAACCGATTTCGGATATGGGGAAATTGGCTAGCAAATTCAAGCAGAGTGGGGCGCGCTCACCGAGACGTGTTTGGCTTCTATCGCGGGAGCCAGCGTTGCTCTAATCTCCGCGCGCCATGATCTGGTATGTCAGCTCAAAGGATGGCAGCGATGCCAATGACGGCCGTAGCGTCAACACGGCCTTCAAGACATTCTCGCGCGCGTCGGATGCTGCCAAGGCCGGCGACACCATCCAGATCACGCCAGGCGCCTACGACCAGGATCTTGCCGCACGCGTCAGCGCCGCGCGCACCAAGAATGTCGTCGTCCTGGTAGCCGGCGGACATTAGTTAAGCCAAGCACTCCGCTACGCTGATTCAGCGGCCGCGTCGATCGGCAATGCATCATCCTGCTCGGTCTTTGGGGAACCAAGCATCAGCGCGCGGAACTCCGCCACGCCGACGGTCCGTGCGATCTCCCTGAAGGCAAAGAACGGAACCAACGCGATGCACATGATGACGCCGACGGTGAGCATGCCGACCAGTCCGCCCCCGCCGACCTGCGGGACGCTCTCGGCGGCGCTCTTGCCGTGGAACATCCCGACAGCCGTTTCCTCGGCGATATAGGACAGCATCAGCAGCGCGGAGAACGCGATCGACTTGAATGCGATGGGATAGATCAGCGGCTTGTCGTCGAGGCGATTGGCAAATCCGAAAGCCTCCGCAATGAGCATGATCTTGGCGAGGATCAGCGCGTTCACCACGGCTAGGCCGTAAAACTTGAAGCTGATTTGGTGGCTCGCCAACACGGCCCATTCGTGCAGCAGGAACATTGAGAACACGAGCCAGAGATAAGCGAAGATGGCCAGGAACTTTCTCAGCTCGTCGCGGAATCTCGTCTTCAAGCTTGGCTTCGCGGCTTGCATCTCGTTTGCCGCCGCTTCGGCCCCGGCCGCCTCGGTCACTCCGCTAGTGAGCTCGTCAGCGTCCTGAATTGCCGCTTGTTGTGCCGGTGCGGGGCGCGACATCGCGCCGAGATCGCAGACGCTGCGCACCGGTTTCCACGACTCGAAGCCTGGCTTCCAGAGCAGGTCGTCCTTGCGCAAGCCCCCGCGCTCGGCGAGCAGGAGCAATTCGCGGTCGCCTAACGGACCCCATTGCTTGTCACCCCGCGACAGATACCAAGATGGTGTGCGCTGCTCGGCTTCGCCGGCGAATTGACGCTCTTGCATGATGGGCCCCCGCCACAACTTTCCCAGTGGTTAGGCTAGCGCATAGCGCGGAGGCGGTCGAGCAGGTCACGCGGGAAGCGCGGAATTCGGGCTTTTTTCAGCGCCTCGGAGAATTCTGGCCTTAGGGGAACTGGTGGAGCCAGGCGGGATCGAACCGCCGACCTCGTGAATGCCATTCACGCGCTCTCCCAACTGAGCTATGGCCCCTTGTTCAGATGTCGGAAATCGGCAGCCGGAATTGAAGCACGGCTTGATTTTCGGACCAATCACTTAGGCTGGCGATCTCCCGGGTTCAAGAAAAATGCGTTTCGCCTGAGCCGCGCGACGGGGGCGAGGCGCTTCCAGCGCTCGGCTCTTGAGCGTCTGGTTCCAGACCTCACGTCTCTTCGCCTGGCGTCCCGACAATGCCCGTGACGTCGGCCTCGCCTTCCTCTTCTTCTTCCAGAAAGGCGTTGTCGTCGTCTCCTGCCGGAATCTCGGGCGCGTCGTCACCGAGATCGACGATCTCCTCGTCCTCCTCGATGGCGGCTTCGGCACCGGCCTCTTCCACCTCCTCCAAGCTGATGACCTCGGCGGTTTCGGGCACCACCGCTTCGACCTCGGGCTCAACCACCACTTTCCTCGCTTCAGCCGGCTGAGCGCGCTCGCCGCGGCGCGAGGGCGGCGGCGTGACCTGATAAACGGCCTGGCAGACGGGACAGACGATCGGCGTCCGGCTCAAGTCGTAAAACCGCGCCCCACAGCTCGGGCAAACGCGCTTGGTTCCCCGTGCGGGTTTCGACATTGACACTCCTCGATGCTGGTCTTGAGTTGCTCGTCCCCATTGCCACGACATATCTGCCCTGTCAAAAGCTATCGAGCGGCCCCAAAACCCCGATTGTGACCCAATGAAGCAGCCTTTGACCGCAAGCCCCTCCGCGGCCCTTTCCGGCCGGATTCGGGTGCCGGGCGACAAGTCGATCTCCCACCGGGCGCTGATCCTGGGGGCGCTGGCGACCGGCATTACCCGCATTACCGGGTTGCTCGAGGCCGAGGACGTGATGGCCACAGCCAAGGCCATGGCCGCGCTGGGCGCCGAGGTGGAAAGGACGAACGGGGCCTTCGCCGTGAAGGGACAAGGGGTCGGCGGCTTGCGCGCGCCGTCGGCGCCGCTCGATTTCGGCAATTCCGGCACGGGCAGCCGTTTGATGCTCGGCGTCGTCGCCGGTCACGACATGCACGTCGAATTCACCGGCGATGCGTCCTTATGTCGGCGTCCCATGGGGCGCGTGCTCGCGCCGCTCACCGCCATGGGGCTACAGACCGACGCCGATGAGGATCATGCGACGCTGCCACTCGTGGTGCGCGGCACGCATGATCTCCTGCCCATCGTCTACGACCTGCCGGTGCCATCGGCGCAAGTGAAGTCCGCTGTGCTGCTCGCCGGCATGCACGCGCCGGGCCGCACCACCGTGGTCGAGCCTTTGGCGAGCCGCGATCACACCGAGCGCATGCTTGGCTATTTCGGGGCCGAGCTGATCGCCGAGGATCGCGGGCAGGGGGCGCGCGCCGTGACCATCTGCGGCGACGCCGAGTTGCACGGTGCGAGCATCGCCGTGCCGGGCGATCCAAGCTCGGCCGCCTTCATGATCGCCGCCGCGCTGATCTCGCCGCGCTCGGACATCGTGGTCGAGAACGTGCTGCTCAACCTGACCCGCAGCGGCTTCATTGATACCTTGCGCGAGATGGGCGCCGATATCGAGCTGCTTGACCGCCGCCTCGAAGGCGGCGAGACCGTCGGCGATCTCCGCATCAAGTCGAGCGCGCTCAAGGGCCTCCGCGTCCCGGCCGAGCGCGCGCCCTCGATGATCGATGAATATCCGGTGCTGGCCTGCCTCGCTGCCTTCGCCGCGGGCTAGACGCGGATGCAAGGTATCGCCGAGTTGAAAGTGAAGGAGAGCGACCGGCTGAGCGCGACGGCCGCCGGGCTTGCCGCATGCGGGGTCGCGGCGCGCATCGAAGGCGACGACCTCATCGTCGAAGGAAACGGCGCGGTCGAGGGCGGCGGAGCGATCGAAACGCATATGGATCATCGCATCGCCATGGCCTTTCTGACGCTCGGACTTGGCGCGCGCAAACCCGTCACGGTCGACGACATCGGCATGATCGCCACCAGCTTCCCCGACTTCATGACGCTGATGACGAAGCTCGGCGCCAGATTTTCTTAGCCACCTCCCGAGGCCTCTCCCCATGGACATCGCGAGCATCCCGGTCGGCGACAATCCTCCGCACGAGATCAACGTGATCATCGAGATCCCGCAAGGCGGCGTGCCGGTCAAATATGAGGTCGACAAGAAGTCGGGCGCCATGTTCGTCGACCGTTTCCTGCACACCGCCATGTTCTATCCGGCCAATTACGGGTTCATCCCGCACACGCTGTCGGAGGACGGCGATCCGGTGGATTGTCTCGTCGTCGCGCCGACGCCGGTCGCGCCGGGCGTCGTGATCCGCGCGCGGCCAATCGGCGCGCTGCTGATGGAGGACGAGAAGGGCATCGACGAGAAGATCATCGCCGTGCCGACCGACAAGCTGCATCCCTTCTATAAGCGCGTCGGCAGCTACCGCGATCTGCCGGAGATCGTCATCGAGCAGATCGCCCATTTCTTCGAGCACTATAAGGATCTTGAGAAAGGCAAATGGGCGAAGTTGCAGCGCTGGGCCGAGCCGAGCGAGGCGGCCGAGCTGATCCGCGCCGGCATCGATCGCGCCAGGCGTAGCGCGTGATCATCGCCATTGACGGACCCGCCGCCTCGGGCAAGGGCACGCTCGGCAAGCGGATCGCCGCTTATTACGGGCTCGCGCATCTCGACACCGGCAAGCTCTATCGGGCGGTAGCGCGCGACACACTGGCGATGGGAAAGAACCCGGCGGATGCAAGTGCCGCGCTGGTCGCGGCCAAGGCGCTCGATCTTGCGACCTTGGGCGATCCTCATTTGATGGACGGCGGACTCGGCGAGGCAGCCTCCATTGTGGCGAGCCATCCCGAGGTGCGGGGGGAGCTGCTTGCCTACCAACGTGCCTTCGCCAGGCGCAAGCCGGGAGCCGTGCTCGACGGCCGCGATATCGGCACGGTCATTTGCCCCGACGCCCACGTGAAGCTGTTCGTCACAGCGGCCCCCGAGGAGCGCGCGCGGCGCCGCTACCGCGAATTGCGCGAGGCCGGCAATGGTATTTCCGAGGCAGAAGTCCTGGCCGATATCAGGCGCCGCGACAACCGCGACAAGAACCGGGCCGCCGCCCCCTTGGTCCAGGCGCAAGACGCGGTCTTGCTCGACACCACGAATTTGGATATAGACGCCGCGTTCAAGGCAGCCATCGATCTGATCGATGCTGCGATGCGCCCTGCAGGGCAGGCCGGTTGAGGCCGTGCCCATTTTTGCATTGGCACATCACTTTTCGAGATTTTCCGCAGGGTTAGCGAGCGGAGGCGAGGGCCCGAAGCCTTATGGCTCACCCTCCACCTTGTTTCGCAATTCCTGCCACGCCCGAGGGCAAACCGGACTAAAAGAGCCTCCAGCAACACAAACGGAGGCAGGAGAGTTGTATGATGCGATGTGCCGAGGTGGAGCCTAAATGACCGAGCCGCAGACCAGCATGAGCCATCCGAGCCGCGACGAGTTCGCAGCCCTGCTTGAGGAATCCCTCACCGGAACTGCGCTCCAGGAAGGCAGTGTGGTCAAGGGCACCATCGTCGCGATCGAGAAGGACGTCGCGCTGATCGACGTCGGACTCAAGACCGAGGGTCGCGTCCCTCTGAAAGAATTCGGCCTGCCGGGCCGCGCGCACGACCTGTCCGTTGGCGACGAGGTCGACGTCTATCTCGAGCGCGTGGAGAATTCGGCCGGCGAGGCCGTGCTGTCGCGCGAGAAGGCCCGTCGCGAGGAGAGCTGGACCAGGCTCGAGGAGAAATATAAAGCCGGCGAGCGCGTCGAAGGCGTGATCTTCAATCGCGTCAAGGGCGGCTTCACCGTCGATCTCGACGGGGCCGTGGCCTTCCTTCCCGGCAGCCAGGTGGACATTCGCCCGATCCGCGACGTCGGCCCGCTGATGAACCAGCCGCAGCCCTTCCAGATCCTGAAGATGGATCGGCGGCGCGGCAACATCGTCGTCTCCCGCCGCTCCGTGCTGGAAGAGACCCGCGCCGAGAAGCGCAGCGAGATCGTCGCCCGCCTCGAGGAGGGCCAGGTCATCGACGGCGTGGTCAAGAACATCACCGACTACGGCGCCTTCATCGATCTCGGCGGCATCGACGGCCTCCTGCATGTCACCGACATGGCATGGAGACGCGTCACCCATCCGAGCGAGATCGTGAATGTCGGCGACACGGTGAAGGTGCAGATCATCCGCATCAATCCCGAGACGCAGCGCATCAGTCTCGGCATCAAGCAGCTCGAGGCCGATCCCTGGGAGGGCATCGCCGCCAAATATCCCGTGGGCTCGCGCTTCAAGGGCACGGTCACCAACATCACCGACTACGGCGCCTTCGTCGAGCTTGAGCCCGGCGTCGAGGGTCTGATTCACGTGTCGGAGATGAGCTGGACCAAGAAGAACGTCCATCCCGGCAAGATCGTCTCGACCAGTCAGGAGGTCGAGGTGCAGGTGCTCGAGGTCGATCCCGACAAGCGCCGCATCTCGCTCGGCCTGAAGCAGGTCCAGGAGAATCCGTGGGTCGCGTTCGCCGCCAACCACCCGCCCGGAACCGCCATCGAGGGCCAGATCCGCAACATCACCGAGTTCGGCCTGTTCATCGGCCTCGACGGCGGCATCGACGGCATGGTGCATCTGTCCGACCTCGACTGGACGAAGCCCGGCGAAGAAGCGCTCAAGGACTACAAGAAGGGCGACACCGCCAAGGCCGTGGTGCTGGAGGCCGACTCCGAGAAGGAGCGCATCAGCCTCGGCATCAAGCAGCTTAGCGCCGATCCTTTCGCCTCTGGCGGCCCGTCAGCCAAGCTTAAGAAGGGCATGCGCGTCACCTGCGAGGTGCTCGCCGTCAAGGACAACGGGCTCGAGGCCAAGCTGATCGACCATGACATGACCACCTTCATCCGCCGCTCGGATCTGTCGCGCGATCGCTCCGAGCAGCGGCCAGACCGTTTCGGCGTCGGCGAGAAGTTCGACGCGGTGGTCACCCAGGTAGATGCCAAGGCCCGCAAGGTGTCGGTGTCGATCAAGGCGCTGGAGATTGCCGAGGAGAAGGAGGCCGTGGCGCAATACGGCTCGACCGATTCCGGCGCGTCGCTCGGCGACATTCTCGGCGCGGCCCTGAACAAGGCCAAGGGCGAAGACGGCGACGAGCCTGCCGCCAAGCCGAAGCGCAAGCGCGCCGCTAAGGACGAGGACGAGCCGAGCGCCGAGGCGGACGAGTAGGCGAAAGGCGCGCTAGTCCGCGCCTTAAGTCCTTGCACGAGGTTTCATGGTTCTCGACGCTGAAAGCGTGATCGACCGCCGCCGCCTCAAGCGGCGGTTGACCGCATGGCGCATCGCCGCTGTCGCCTTGGGCCTTCTCTTCCTCGGCGCACTCCTGCTGAACAACCAGGATATGGCAAGCTCCGCCGGGGGCATTCTCCCCCACGTCGCGCGCGTGACCGTGTCGGGCGTCATCACCGACGACCGCAAGACGCTGGAGCTGATCGACAAGGTCGCCAAGTCCGATCAGGTCAAGGCCGTTATCGTCGACATCAATAGTCCGGGCGGCACCACGACCGGCGGCGAGGCGATGTACGACGCGATCAGGCGGCTCGCCGAGAAGAAGCCGGTGGTGGCCGTGTGCGGGACGCTTGCGACCTCCGCGGCCTATATCGCCGCGCTGGCGACCGACCGCATCTTCGTCTACGGCAACACCATCACCGGTTCTGTCGGCGTGATCTTCCAGTGGGCCGAGGTGACCGACCTCTTGCACACGCTCGGCATCAAGGTCGAGGAGGTGAAGAGCGGGCCGTTGAAAGCGGTGCCGAGCCCCTTCGAGCCGATCGACGAGAAGGGCCGGGCGCTCACCGAGGAAATGGTGCAGGAGTCGAAGGCCTGGTTCGTCGATCTCGTCGCCAAGCGCCGCAGCATCAGCCCCGAGTCCGTTCCCGGGCTGACCGATGGCCGCATCTATTCCGGGCGCCAGGCGGTCGAGCTGAAGCTGGTCGACCAGATCGGCGATGAAAAGGCGGCGATGGACTGGCTGACCAAGCAACGCAACGTCGCTTCAGGGCTGAAGATCGTCGACTGGAAGCCCAAGGAGGAAGGTTCCGGCCTGTTCGGCTGGTTCTTCAAATCTATGGCTGCCTCGATCGGCCTTTCGGCAGAGAAAATTGCCGACTTCGCGGGCGAAATCTCGGCTACCCTCAAGCTTGACGGTCTGGTTTCCGTTTGGCACCCTGCGGTTAACTAGCGGGGGAAAGGTCGGCCCGCGCCTCTAGAGGCGCCCGCCGGTGGGGCATATCATGATCAAGTCTGAGTTGATCCAGAAGGTGGCGGGCGCCAATCCGCATCTCTTTCATCGCGATGTGGAGCGCATCATCAACATCGTGCTCGACGAGATCACCAGCGCATTGGCGCGCGGCGATAGAGTCGAGCTGCGCGGCTTCGGTGCATTCACGGTGAAGCATCGCGCGGCGCGCCAGGGACGCAACCCCCGCACTGGGGACACGGTCTTCGTCGAGGACAAATACGTGCCCTTCTTCAAGACCGGCAAGGAGCTGCGCGAGCGCCTGAACCCTGACGACCAATAGGGTCTGGGGAGAAGCTTCTGTGTGGCGTAAGTTGACCCTCGCGCTTGTCGTCGTGCCGCTCGGCGTCATCCTCGTCGCGCTCGCCGTCGTCAACCGCAAGCCTGTCGAGTTGATCCTCGATCCGTTCGGCGGCGCGGAGCCCAATTTCTCACTGCAAACGCCGCTCTTTCTGCTTTTGCTCGGCGCGTTTGCCGTGGGCCTGATCGCCGGCGGCATCGCCACTTGGCTCGGCCAAGGCAAATGGCGGCGCTTGGCGCGGGAGGAAACCCGCCAAGCGCGCGATTGGCGCCGCCAGGCCGACCGGCTGGAGAAGGAGCTCGAGGGCCTCGCGCCCGCGGCCAGTCGCCCGCGGCTGACGGTTGACTGACCCCGGCGCCCCATGGATGCGCTGACCCTTTTCGGTCTGCTGACCGTCACCGCCATGCTGGTGTTCTACGCGCTTGAGGATCGCAGCTCTTGGTTCATCCTCGCCTTCGCCGGCGCCTGTGTCTTCGCTTCGGTCTATGGCTTCCTCCAAGGTGCCTGGCCGTTCGGCCTGGTCGAGGCGATCTGGGCCGGGGTGGCCGTCTGGCGCTGGCGCGGCAAGGCTTCGGGCCTCAATCCCAGTTAAACCGATCTTCAACGCCAATGTTGCAGTGCGATAGACTTGGAGGCCTTAATTGGCATAGGGTGGCCTCCCGCAAGCCCTAAAAGCATGATCCGGAAGAGATCATGCTCGAAAAGCGGGCAAAACCCTCGAACCCGAGAGCCTGAGACGTGGCGGTGAAGGTTAAGATTTGCGGCGTGCGGACGCCTGCCGTGATTGAAGTCGCGGCCGAGGCCGGCGCCGACTATGTGGGGCTCGTCATTTTCCCGCAGAGCCCGCGCCACGTCGAGATCGAGGAGGCGCGCGTGCTCGCCGCCATTGCCAAGGGCAAGCTCGGCACGGTCGCGGTGCTGGTCGATCCTGACGACGCCCTGATCGATGAGGTGGTTGAGCGGGTCCGTCCCGATCTCCTCCAGTTGCATGGCGCGGAGACGCCGGAGCGCGTCGCCGCGATCAAAGCGCGCGCGGGCCTGCCGGTGATGAAAGCCATCGCCATCGCCGAAGCAGCCGACGTCGCCAACGCAAGTATTTATGCGGGCTCCGCCGATTACCTCCTGTTCGATGCGAAGGCCCCTGCGAGCGCCACGCTTCTCGGCGGCAACGGCGTCGCCTTCGATTGGCACGCGCTGAAGAACGCGAAAGCGCCCTTCGCATTGTCCGGTGGCCTCACCCCCGACACCGTCGGCGAAGCCATCATGCTGACCGGCGCCGCTCTGGTCGATGTCTCGTCGGGCGTCGAGCGAGAGCCCGGCGAGAAGGATGTCACCTTGGTGAGACGCTTCATCCAGGCGGCGAAGTCCGCCGCGCCGCAAGCACGGGCCAAAGCTTCATGAGCGCGCGCACCGAACAGAGTCAGCTCAACACCTATCGCGGCGGCCCGGACGAGCGCGGGCATTTCGGGCTCTATGGCGGCCGCTTCGTCGCCGAGACGCTGATGCCGCTGATCCTCGACCTGGAGCGGGCGTATGCCGCGGCCAAGGCCGATCCGAGCTTCCAGGCCGAGATGGACCACCATCTTGCGACCTATGTCGGCAGGCCGTCGCCGCTCTATTTTGCCGAGCGGCTCACGCAGCACTGCGGCGGTGCGAAAATCTATTTCAAGCGCGAGGAGCTCAATCACACCGGCGCGCACAAGGTGAATAACGTGCTCGGCCAGATCATGCTGGCTTTGCGCATGGGCAAGGCGCGCATCATCGCCGAGACCGGCGCCGGCATGCACGGCGTCGCCACCGCCACGCTGTGCGCCAAATTCGGCCTGCCCTGCATCGTCTACATGGGGTCCGTTGACGTCGCGCGGCAGAAGCCGAACGTACTGCGCATGAAGATGCTCGGCGCCGAGGTTCGCGCGGTCGAATCGGGTTCCAAGACGCTGAAGGACGCCATGAACGAAGCGTTGCGCGATTGGGTCGCCAATGTGCACGACACCTTCTACTGCATCGGCACGGTGGCGGGGCCGCATCCCTACCCCGCCATGGTGCGCGATTTCCAATCGATCATCGGCCGTGAGACGCGCGAGCAGATGCAACAGGCCGAAGGCCGGCTGCCGGATTCGCTGATCGCCTGCATCGGCGGCGGCTCCAATGCCATGGGTCTGTTCCACCCGTTTCTCGACGAGCGGGGAATCGAGATCTACGGCGTGGAAGCGGCCGGCCACGGTCTCGACAGCGGCAAGCACGCAGCCTCGATCGCCGGCGGCAGGCCCGGCGTTCTGCACGGCAATCGCACCTATTTGCTGATGGACGACGACGGCCAGATCGAGGAAGCGCATTCGATTTCCGCCGGCCTCGATTATCCCGGCATCGGGCCTGAGCACGCCTGGCTCAATGACGTAGACCGAGTGAAGTTCCTCTCGGCGACCGACGACGAGGCGGTTGCCGCGTTCCAGCTTTGCAGCAAGCTCGAGGGCATCATCCCGGCGCTGGAGCCGGCGCACGCACTCGCCCGCGTGCTCGACCTCGCGCCGAACAAGCCGAAGGATCACCTGATGGTGGTCAATCTCTCCGGCCGCGGCGACAAGGACCTTGATTCGGTTGCAAGCTATTTGAGCGCCAAGGCGCACGGCGCAAGCTGATTGCTAGGACGACCGGCATGACTCGCATCGAACGACGATTTGCCGAGCTGAAGCGGGAGGGCCGCGCGGGGCTCGTCACCTTCATCACCGCCGGCGATCCGGATTACGACACCTCACTCGCCATCCTCAAGGATCTGCCGGACGCCGGCGCCGACATCATCGAACTCGGCATGCCGTTCTCCGACCCCATGGCCGACGGGCCGGCGATCCAGGCCTCCTCGCAGCGCGCGCTAAAATCCGGCCAGACCATGCAAAAGACGTTTGCCATGGTCAGAGCCTTCCGCGCCGCCGATGCAGCCACCCCCATAGTGCTAATGGGCTATTACAACCCCATATATGTGTATCCGGTGGATCGCTTCATCGCCGATGCGATCCAAGCCGGAGTAGACGGTCTGATTGTGGTCGACATGCCGCCAGAGGAAGACGCCGAGCTTCGTCCCGCCGCCACCGCGGCAGGGTTGAACTTCATCCGCCTCGCCACCCCGACGACGGACGCGCGCCGGCTTCCCGCCGTGCTCGCCAATACATCCGGCTTCGTTTACTACGTCTCAATCGCGGGCATCACCGGCACGGCGGCGCCCGACATCGCGGCGGTTGGCGCCCATGTCGGCCGCATCAAGGCTCATACCGATCTGCCGATCGCGGTCGGCTTCGGCGTGAAGACCGAAGACCAGGTGAGTGCGCTGGCCCGCATCGCCGAAGGCGTGGTCGTGGGTTCTGCCCTTGTCGGCGCCATCGCCCAAAGTCTCGATGAGCAGGGCAACACCACGCGCAACACCAAGCCGCAAGTGCTTGGCCTCGTCGAGCGGCTTGCCGCGGCGCTGCGGCACAAGGCCGAAGCGGCCGTGCTTTAGGCTTGGAAGTGATTTTGAGCGATTTGCAACTTTGAGAGTTTTGTCGACCCGTGAACTGGATCAATAGCGTCGTCAGGCCCAAGATTCGCAGCATCCTTCGTCGCAAGGAGATGCCGGAGAATCTGTGGGTGAAATGCCCCGAGACGGGGCAGATGATCTATTACAAGGACCTCGAAGCCAATCAGTTCGTCGTCCCCGGCTCCAACTACCATTGGCGCATGTCGGCGGCGGCGCGGCTCAAATTCCTGTTCGACGACGGCGAGTATGAGAGCCTCTCGCTGCCCGAGGTGCCCGTCGATCCGCTCAAGTTCCGAGACGAGCGGCGCTATACCGACCGGTTGAAAGATGCCCGTAGCAAGACCAGCCTCGCCGACGCGGTGCTCGCCGGTGCCGGCCGCCTCGAAGGCCAGCGCATCGTCGCCGCGGCACAGGATTTCGACTTCATGGGCGGCTCGCTCGGCACCGCCGCAGGTGAAGCGGTGAGCGCCGCGATGCGCGCCGCGGTCAAGCGCGAGACGCCGTTCATTCTGTTCGCCGCCTCAGGCGGTGCGCGCATGCAGGAGGGTATCCTGTCGCTGATGCAGATGCCGCGCACCACGGTCGCCGTGCAGGAGCTGCGCGAAGCGCGGCTGCCCTACATCGTTGTGCTGACCCATCCCACGACCGGGGGCGTCACGGCTTCCTACGCCATGCTCGGCGACATCCATATCGCCGAGCCCGGCGCGCTGATCGGCTTCGCCGGACCGCGCGTAATCGAGCAGACCATTCGCGAACAGCTGCCGAACGGTTTCCAGCGGTCCGAATTTCTCCAAGACCACGGCATGGTCGACATGGTCGTGCACCGCCACAATCTGCGCGCGACGCTCGCCCGCGTCTGCCACCTCCTGACCCGTCGGCGCCCCGGCCGCGATGTCGCGGTGTCGGAGGTCAAGGACGGCAAGCTCGCGCGCATGGCGCCGCCCTCGACCATCGCGCTCTCCGGCAATGGTCTCGACACGGCGGCTCTCCACGAGGAGGATGGCGAGGACTTGACGGACGGCGCCGGCAATGGCGCTAATCCTAACCCGCCGCAAAACGTCTAAAGGCTCGAGGGATTGACCACATTACCCCACAGCGCCGGGCGCGGAGCGCTCCGCCCATGGTCAGCGTCGAGCGACACGCTGCTGGAGCGGCTGAAAAAGCTTCACCCGCAATCGATCGACTTATCGCTTGGGCGCATCGAAAGGCTGCTCGCCGCTCTCGGCAACCCGCAAGACGAGCTGCCGCCGGTGGTGCATGTCGCCGGCACCAACGGCAAGGGCTCCTTCCTAGCCTTCACCCGCGCCATCGCCGAGGCGCTCGGCAAGGGCGTGCATGTCTACACCTCGCCGCATCTCGTTAATTTCCACGAGCGCATCGTGCTCGCGGGGACCCACGGCTCCGCACCGATCGCCGAGGATTTTCTGGTCGATTGCCTCGCCCGCGCCGAAGCCGCGAACGGCGGCGAGCTGATCACCTTGTTCGAGATCACCACGGCGGCGGCCTTCCTCGCCTTCGCCGAGACACCGGCCGATCTTCTGCTGCTTGAGACCGGTCTCGGCGGACGGCTCGATGCGACCAACGTGGTCAAGCAGCCGCTGCTCACCGCGATCACGCCGGTCTCGATCGACCATGTATCATTTCTGGGCGAGACTCTGACCGAGATCGCCGGCGAGAAGGCCGGCATCTTGAAGCCGGGCGTGCCTTGCATCGTCGGCCGGCAGGAGCAAGCGGCGTTCGCGGTGATCGAGCGCCGCGCCGCGGAGATCGGCGCGCCGCTACACGTCGCCGGCCGCGATTTCGACATGTACGAGCAGCACGGGCGTCTCGTCTTCCAGACTGAGAAGCGGCTCATCGATCTGCCACTACCGCGTCTCAACGGGCGCCATCAAATCGACAATGCCGGCACCGCCATCGCCGCCGCCAGTCTTCTGTTCGGCGATGCGCTCACCGCCCGCGCGCTGGAGCACGGCGTGACCCACGCCGAATGGCCGGCGCGCATGGAGCGGCTTGCTGTCGGCGGGCTACATGCCTACGTGGCTGACGGCACCGAGATCTGGCTTGACGGCGGCCACAATGCCGCCGGCGGGCAGGTCATCGCCCATGCGCTGGCCGAGCTTGACGAGCGCCTGCCGCGCCGCGTGCATCTCATCTACGGCATGATGGAGACCAAGGACGCGCATGCCTTCATCGCGCCGTTCAAGGGTCTCGTCGAGCGCGTCTACACGGTGCCGATTCCCGACGAGCCGAACGCCTTCGGTGCGGATGCCCTGGCCGAGATTGCCAAGGCTGAAGGTTTCGATGTCGTGCCCACCGCGAGCGTGCCCGATGCGTTGACGCGGTCGCAGGCTGCGCTCGACGGGCCGGGCCGCGTCTTGATCTGCGGCTCGCTCTATCTCGCCGGCCACGTGCTCAAGCTGCACGGCTAGTTGCTATCACTGAAGCGCAGCAGGCAAACTCATAACCTTCCCCTCGTGGGGAGGTCGGCGCGCAT
>JBAUOI010000272.1:0-2494 GCA_049579665.1 Methyloceanibacter sp. | reverse complement strand
GTCTTGCGAGGACTGGCCTTTTTCGTCGTCTTGCGTTTCTTCCCACTCGTTTTCGTAGCCATGGCTTCTGCTCCGATCTGCTCTGTTACCGCTCTCGACCGCTCAAACGTACCGTCGTTGCACGACTCACGCTTCACTGGCCCAGGCTTGCCGTCCCACGAGGCGAGTCAATTGTTTTTTTCATTATACGATGATCGGCAGCGAAAGTGGCAATTTGGGGTGCCCTTCACGCGCGAACATCAACAATGAAGCCTTTCCTCGCCCGTCACAAACTCAAGCGAGAGCGCGCAGAATGTCCTCGATCGCCATGCGATGGCGAAAATCGGGGTCGACGAACCGGGCTTTGACACGGCCGTCCGTGCCGATCACCAGCGTCGCGGGGATGGGCAAGAGCCACCCGCCATGACCTTGAAATTGTTCAAGATCGATGCCGAATTGGTGGTAAGTCTGCTTGATTTTGTCGCCGACCCAGAAGACCAGGCCGAGCGAGAGCGCATAGGCCAAATCGAGGTCCGTCAGCACCCTAAACGGCACTCCCTTCGTCTGCTGCAAGGCCCTGGCGTATTTGGCGGTTTCCGGCACGATAGAGACCACCTCACCGCCCGATGCGACGATCCCAGGATAGGCGCGGGCGAGCGCATGCAGTTCCAGCCCGCAATAGTCGCACCACGGCCCGCGGTTGAAGCTGATCACCAGCGGCCCTTTGCTCACCAGCGAGGCAAGGTCGACCAGGTGGCCGTCGCTGTCCGTCATCAGAAACTCGGGCAGCCGCTCGCCGATGGCGGGGACGAGAATATCGGCGCCGTTAGCCTGAATGCGGGCGACCAGCTGGTCGTAGGTCGCCTCCAGATCCGGGAGCAGCTTGCGCGACTCGCCGAGGTAGAATTGCAGCTTCCGGTCGAGGGTAGCCTCCAGGGAATCCGCCCTCGTGAAGGCCTCGGCAAGAGCCTCTTCGAGTGATTTCGTCTCGGTCAAAGCACCTCCTGCACGAGGGGTCTATCGGACAATTTACCTTGCTGGCGGCGAGCCACGATCTAGGTCAGTCCTGTCGTCAGGCTGAGTCCCAAGCTCTGCATACCGATATAAAGGCGAGAGCGGAAAAGTCGAGCGTCCCTGCCTTAGGGCGGCGGCCAATTCGGCGGCATCTGCCGCAGCGCGTGATCGAAGGGGAAGGGAGAGATGCGCACTTGCCCGGTGAACGGATAGTCGAAGGCAAGGCCGAGCAGCATGGCAAGAGCGACCAGCTCCGCCAAGGCTGCGGTCATCAGCATCTGTGCCAGCAAATTCGTCGTGCCGAAGAACGCCGGATAGCCGAGTGTGATCAGGCCGCCGACAATGAGGACGAACCAGAGGATCGACGGCATCGAGCCGTCGGCGCTGTCGAGACGCTCGTTGCGGTTGTCGGTCATCACCGCCAATAGCCTGAGTGCGTTTTGATAGAGCGCGAGCTCCTGGAAGCTCTGCGGCTTTACGGCGAAGATCGCTTGGCTCAACTGATCGAGATGCTTGACGACGGCGTCGCTCGGCTCGCCGACGGCCATCGTTTCCCACTCATGCTCGCGCACGTCATTGACATAGTTGACGAGATGGCTGCGGACCTCGGCGCCGGCTTCGATCGGCAAAACAAAGGTGATGCGGTGCAAGTCGACGGCCGCCTTGGCCTCGTCGCGCACCGCTTCCTCCGTCTTGCGGAAATCCTCCCAGACGGCGATCACCACGAAGGCGAGCATGACGGCGTAGAACACGCCGACCACGGCAAATTTGAAACCGGCGACCTCGTTGTTGAGCTTCAGCCGGTCGACGCCGTAAGCCCATCGCGCAACCAGGCTCAGGCCGATGCTGTAGATCGCCGCGCCCACGGTCAGACACAAGGCCGTCACCCATAACGGCGTGTCGTGCATGAGATGAAGCAGCATTGCGGGGAAACCTGAGCGTCGGAATTGATAACCGACTTTAGCCTAAGACACGGTGAGCTTCGCCAACTCACGTTCGTTGAGACGCCAACGCGCTAGCCGCTTGCGTTCGAGCCGCGATCCCGCAAAGCCTGCGGCCGTAGCTGCGAGCGCCGCCAGGCCAAGACTCGCCCAAAAGGAATTGTCGAGCCAGAACCAGGAGGCGGCAAGCACCAGCAGAAACGCCAGCACCGACCATAACGGTCCCCAGGCGTGGTAGTCGAGCTTGCCCCGAAGCAGTGCATGGAAGTCCAGCGGCTGCCGGCATCGCTTGCAATATTTGACACGCTTGATCCTGTCGATATCGCGATCGAGCCGGCCCGACCAGCTGACTCCCTTGCCGGAGACCGCCGCGCCCGAGCTCAGCATCAGGATCGAATCGTCCTTCTGGAACCGGTTGAAGCAGTTGGGGCAACAGAACGTGCTCCGCGTCCTCGCCATCGCGCGCGTTCCCTCAACGAGACCGCGGCAGCCTAGCATGCCCTTCGCTTGGCGAGATGCAGGCCGAAGTTGCTTTGCGAAGCATCGCAACCCCTCTAGCC
>JBAUOI010000271.1:0-4613 GCA_049579665.1 Methyloceanibacter sp. | reverse complement strand
CCTCCTTCGCGCGCTTCTCGATCCTGCGACCTCGCGCACCCATTATTGGACGGCGGCCGCCGTGGTGGGAATTTGGCTCATGCTGGCCTGGGGTTTGCACCCTTGGCTTGGGGATCGCGGCTCGTTCCTCATCTTCATCCCGGCCGTCTTGTTCGCCGCCGGATTTGGCGGCCTCGGTCCCGGGCTTCTAGCCACGGCGGTTAGCGTCACGCTCGGCGTCTTGCTTGTGGGCCCGGGCCACCTTACCCAGCCCGCGCTGTTTGAGACGATCATCTTCGCTGTGGTCGGCGGCGGCATCTCCTGGTTCGGCGAGCAGCTCCGCCTCACGCGCATTCGCGACCGGAGCCATACGCAGGATTTGCGTTCGCGCGAAGCGCATCTCCGCTCGATCCTCGACACGGTTCCCGACGCGACGGTGGTCATCGACGAGAAGGGCATCATCAAATCCTTCAGCGCCGCCGCCGAGCGATTGTTCGGTTATAAGGAAGCCGGCGTTGCCGGTAAGAACGTGTCGATGTTGATGCCGCAGCCTTATCGCGGCGAGCATGACCGCTATATGCAGCGCTATCTCAACACCGGCGAGAAGCGCATCATCGGCATCGATCGCGTGGTCACCGGCCAGCGCAAGGACGGCTCGACCTTTCCCATGAAGCTCGAAGTCGGCGAGATGCGGTCGGGGGAGCGGCGCTTCTTCACCGGCTTCATCCGCGACCTCACCGAGCGGCAGCAAACCGAGGATCAGCTGCACGACCTGCAGACCGAGCTTGCCCGCCTGTCGCGGCTGACCGCCATGGGCGAGATGGCCTCGACCCTGGCACATGAGATCAACCAGCCGCTCTCGGCGATCTCCAACTATTTGCAGGGCTGCAACCGTCTGCTCGAGCCGGTCGAGGATCCCAACGTGCCGAAAATCCGCGACGCTCTTGCCGAGACCACCAAGCAGACGCTGCGTGCCGGTCACATCATCCGCCAGCTCCGCGAATTCGTGGCGCGCGGCGAAACCGAGAAGCGGCCCGAAAACATCAGCAAGCTGGTCGAGGAGGCGAGCGCGCTGGCTCTCGTCGGCGCCAAGGAGGAGGGGGTGAAGACGGTGTTTCGCTTCGCCAGCCACACCGATATGGTCCTGGTCGAGAAGGTGCAAATCCAGCAGGTGCTGCTCAATCTCATGCGCAACGCCATCGAGGCCATGCAGGGCTGCGAGACCAAGGAATTGCTGGTGACAACCTCGGCGCCGAATGAGGACAAGATCACGGTGAGCGTGGCGGATACCGGTAGCGGGCTTTCCGAGGAAATCGCCGAGCGCCTGTTTCAGCCTTTCGTGACGACGAAGCCGGCCGGCATGGGAGTGGGGCTGTCGATTTCCAAGCGCATCATCGAGGCGCATGGCGGGGAGATGTGGGCCGAGCCAAACCCGGCCGGTGGGACCATCTTTCGCTTCACCGTGCAATCGGCGACGGAAACGGGTGCGGTCGATGCCTGACCGGATTGTGCATATCGTCGATGACGACGAGGCTGTGCGCCAGTCCCTCGCCTTCCTGTTGGGCTCGGCGGGCTTGACCGTACGGCTGTACGACTCGGCGAGCGCCTTTCTTGCCGGCCTCTCCGCCGTCAAGAGCGGGTGTCTCGTTACCGATGTGCGCATGCCCAACATGACCGGCATCGAGCTGTTGCAGCAGCTGAGATCCAAAGCCTGCCACCTTCCGGCCATCGTCATCACCGGCCACGGCGACGTGCCGCTCGCCGTCGAAGCGATGAAGGCCGGCGCCGTCGATTTCATCGAGAAACCGTTCGATGAAGAGGTCCTGCTGCACGCCGTGCACGCCGCGCTCGAGCGCGGTATGGGAGGAGAGGGCGGTGAAGATCCAGCCGTCGCGGCCAAGCTCGCGACCTTGTCGGAGCGCGAGCGGCAGGTACTCGAAGGCTTGGTCGCGGGCCATCCCAATAAGACCATCGCCTACGATCTCGGCATCAGCCCGCGCACGGTCGAGGTCTATCGCGCCAATCTGATGACCAAGATGGGCGCGCACAGCCTCTCCGAGCTGATCCGCATGGCCATCATTGCCAAGGTCGCCCCGACCCGCCGGCCTGCGAAATAGCGGTTAGTCCCTGCGACCGTTTGACCTAGCTCAAGGCACGAGTCCCTCGGGCCCGGTACCAAGTCACATCCTCGGTCAGCTGCGAGAGCCGCGTGATGCGCCTGAAGGAGACTGATTTGGCTGAAGCCGCAACCATCCTGATCGCCGTCGGCGATGGAGTCCTGGCCGACTCCTTGCGCTTCTCGCTCGAGCTCGAGGGTTTTGAGGTCAAGCTTTGCGATGAGCACTCCTTGATGCGCGCCGTCGGCGGAGCCGAAGCGCCGGCCTGCCTCGTTCTCGATCATGACGTGTTTGCGCGGATGGTGAACGGCAGCAGCCCACGGCGTTTTGCCGGGCTCGGCTTTCCCGTGATCCTGATGCTGGGCCACAAGACCGAGAAAACAGTCACCCGCGCGGTGCAATCGGGCGTGACCCATGTCGTTGAGACGCCTTTGCTTGGGGCGGTGCTGCTCGACACGATCAGGTCGGCTCTCGGCGAAACCATGCCGCTCCGGCGCGCGCAGCGCCCGAATTGAAGCGAATCGGCTGATCCCCGCCATTTCCCTCGGGCAACTCCGTAAAATCCCTTAGGTGTCGGTCCCGAATTTCGGGGACGTCAGGCTGGGCGTACTGATTTGCGTCAGACAGACCCACGCCCCGGGAGGATTCGAGATGCTGACGAGCGCTGTTGCCGAAACCCACCTGCATCGCCCCTTCGCCGTTTCTACCCACCACCGGCCGGAGGCCTCCGAATCCGCGGGCCAGATCGGTCTTGCCATGAGCTTCGGCCGCAATGCCGAGATCTACGCCGAGGGCGAGACCTCGGGCTATGTCTATAAGGTCATTTCGGGCGTGGTCCGCGTTTCCAAGCTCCTGCCCGACGGGCGCCGGCAGATCAGCGCCTTCCATATGCCGGGTGAGATGTTCGGCTTCGAAGCCGACGAGGTGCATCACGCCTCGGCCGAAGCCGTCACCCCCGCCAAGGTGATCGCCTATAAGTGGGAAGGCGTGCTCGGCAGCGAGAGGCAGTCGGCGAGCTTCCTGCGCGAGCTTCTGAGCCTCACCGTGCTCGGGCTCCGGCACACTCAAGACCATCTACTCCTGCTCGGCCGTAAGAACGCACTCGAGCGCCTTGCCGAGTTTCTCCTCGAGATGAGCGCTCGCATGGGCGGAAGCTCGGTTCTCGATCTCGCCATGCCGCGGCACGACATCGCCGATTATCTCGGGCTGACGCTCGAGACCGTCTCGCGCATGTTCGCCGAACTCAAGGAGATGGGCGCGATCAGGCTCGAATCGGCCAGGCGCGTGCACCTGCTCGACACGGCCGCGCTCAAGGCCATGGGTGCCTGATTTCCTAGCTTTTCAGCCAGTCGCTGCCCTAGCATCTCGACACATATATATAAGTCGCGATATAGGCGGCGGCTTGTGAGGTCGCGCGCGAGGATTGCCATGGATTTGCGCATCGTTTCCGTGATCGGCATCGCGCTCTTTTTCGGGGCAGGATTGGCGTTCGCCGGACCTGCGACCAACAGGCCTGATCCTTTCCACGGCAAGGAGCTGGCGCAGCAGCTTTGCTCGAACTGTCATTTGGTCGATAACCAGCAGCAACAGGCCAACGTCGACATTCCGAGCTTCAATGAGATCGCCAATAGAGAGGGGCAGACCGCGGGCGCCATCATGGCGCATATCATGCTGCCCAAGCACCCGATGCCGACCATTCCGCTGACCCAGAGTGAACTTGCCGACCTTGCCGTGTACATTCTCAGCCTGCGCAAGTCGGGATAGTGTTGCGGAAGCCAGGAAGCTAGACCCATGAAGCACGCGCGGATTTGGTACATCATCGCCGACGGCGGCAGGGCACGTTTCGTCGAGCGCGATGAAACCGGCGCCTATCGGACGGTGTTGAGCTTCGTCGCGGCGGAGATGCATAAGCGCACTCGCGACCTTGGGCTCGATCGCCCGGCGCGGGTAAAGGAGAGCGCCAACACGGCACGTCATGCCGTCGAGCCGCGCCGCGATCTGCACGACGCCGCCAAGGAGGATTTCATCGCCCTCGTCGCCGAGGAGATCGAGGCCGAGCACGGCCGCGATCAGTTCGACCGGCTGGTGCTGATCGCGCCGCCCGGCGTGCTCACCGAGCTGAAGCAGAAACTCTCCAAGCCCATGGCCAAGATCGTGGTCAACGATCTCCAGAAGGATTTGACCAAGGTGCCCGATCACGACCTCGTCGAGCACCTGCTCCCGGCCCGCTAGGACGTACGCAGCCCGTCAGTTCAGGCAGGTCGTCTTGATGTCCTTCGAGTCCGGAGGCAGCGAGATCAGCATCAGATCGCGGCCGATCACCGTGTCGCCGTTGCCGCGCGCCGCCTTCACGTCCCGTAAGAACATGTGCCGCATCAGCGCGTTCGGCAGCGGCGGAACGATATGGCTCAGCACCAGAAGCTTGACATTGGCCTCGGCGGCGATGCCAGCGGCCTCGACCGGCGAGGTGTGATAGTCGATCGTATCGCGGGTGATCTTGGCCTGCCGCGCATGGCC
>JBAUOI010000270.1:0-2055 GCA_049579665.1 Methyloceanibacter sp. | reverse complement strand
CGCCTGGATCATGGACCTCTACACCACCCACCTGAGGGACTTTTTCCAGGGGCAGCGCAATTTCACCGCCCATCTCATCGGCTCGCAGCGCCCGCTCAAGCGGCTGACGGACGAGATCGACCATCTGTCAGGCTATGTCGACCAGCGGAGCCAGGAGAAACTTGCCGTCATCAAGAACCTGCTGGTCGAGAAGGACCGGCTCGATTTCGCGCGTGTCTATCTCGGGCTCACCAATGGCTGGCTGTTCGTGCATGTTCCCGCCACCTATGCGCTGATGGTGCTGATGGTGCTGCACATCCTCGTCGTTTACGCCTTTTCATCGGGGGCCTGGTGATGCGGCGACCGGTACGGACCAGATCGGTTCGGCCGCCGAAGCCCGCGAGGCAAGCGGCCCCCGGCTCCCGGCGCGACCGTCTGGCGGTGCGGCTGGCGCTCGTGACCGCCGTCTGCCTGGGCTCGGCCTTCTTTCTCTCCCAGGACACGCAGTTCCTGATGCCGGGGCCGCTGGCGAGCGCTCACGGCGCGATCGGGAATTGCAGCGCCTGCCACACTAAGAGCGGCAGTGGCAAATTGAGCTGGATTCACGGCCTCGTCGCCGGCGATCCGCTCGCCGACAGCAAGGCCTGTCTCTCCTGCCACAAAATGCCGGACACAGCCTTCAACGCGCACAGCGCCTCGGCCAAGGTGCTGAAGCAGAGCACCGAGCAGCTGACGAAAATCGCTCAAGGGACGCCCGCGCCGCAATGGGCCCGCATGCAGAGTAGCGCCTTCCCGACCGGCGACGTTGTTGCACGCGGTCTCTATTGTGCGACGTGCCACCAAGAGCATCAGGGCGTTCATTTCAATCTGAACAAGATCTCCAACGAGCAATGCCATTCATGCCACGTGGTGAAGTTCGATAGTTTCGACGGCCATCACCCGAAATTCGAGAACTATCCGTTCAAGCGGCGCACGCGGATCATCTACGACCATGCCGGTCATTTCGGAAAGCACTTCCCGGAAGTGGCGAAGAAGGATCCGGCGAAGCGCATTCCCGCTACCTGCTCGACCTGTCACAACAGCCACGAGGACAAGCGCGTCATGTCCGTGGCGCCGTTCGAGCAGACCTGCACCGGCTGCCATCTCAACCAGATCATCGGCAAGGAGCGGGTCAGCGGGCCGCAGGGTATTGCCTTCCTGACCCTACCTGGTCTCGACCTGAAAACGCTGAAGGAGAAGAACGCCCCGATCGGCGAATGGCCGGAGGAATCCGAAGCGGAGCTCTCACCGTTCATGAAGGTGATGATCAGCCGGGATGAGCGGGGCCGTTCACTGATCAAGGCCGTGGACAGCCTGAACCTTCAGGATCTGACCGGGGCGAGCGACGACCAGATCAAGGCGGTGACGAATCTCGTCTGGGGGATCAAGGAGCTGTTCTATGCGCTGATCTCGGGAAAAGCGTCGGACGTCCTAGCCGATCTCAATATCGGCAACGGGGCGAAGCTCAGTGCGAATCTCGTCGCCGATCTGACCGCGAATGTCCCGCGCGATGTGATCATCAGTGCGCAACAGCAGTGGCTACCCGATCTTGCGACGGAAATGGCCGATCGCAGGAACACGGGTGGTCAAAATCTAAGCGCCTGGAGCGCGGCGATTACGGTGACCGGATCGGTGTCTCCCGAGGAGCCGTCTGGGTCGGATGCGCAGGAAGTGGCCCCGAAGCTCAGCCCAGAAGCCGTCGGCAGCGAAGCGGCCAGCACAGCCAAACTCGATCCGCCAGTTTGCACTATGAGCGTCTTTGGTCAGTGTCTGCTGTTCAAGGAAGCAGCTCAGCCTGGAGCGGCCGTAGAAGCCGATACCGCGAGCGGCAAGACCGATGGCGGTGAGGAAACCCTGTCCGATGAAGAACAGACTGGCGCAGTCCCGCCTGAAGGAGCAGCCGGATCAACCGATACCGCGAACGCTAAGGCCGATGGTGGCGAGGAAACGCTCTCCAATGAAGAACAGACTGGCGCAGTCCGGCCTGAAGGACCAGCCGGATCAACCGATACCGCGAACGCTCAGGCCGATGGTGGC